>JBAVYG010000065.1:0-6860 GCA_049698675.1 Terriglobia bacterium | reverse complement strand
ACCCACGGCTTACGCCGTGGGCTACATTCTTTCGCCCGCTCCGTGGGCTGAATTATTCAACCAATTTGTGACTCAGGACACTAGGCTCCCAAGTAATTATGAATTGGCAATAGCAAATTGTGAATGTCTTCATTCATAATGACCAGAAAACCTATAAAGCAGCTATGAACTACCCTATTTCGCATGATAAACTAATCGAGTAATCAGAAATAGAGTATTATCTTATCAGGTGATACACAGCCTCCCTGTCTTCTGACTTCTGCTTTTTGATTTCTGACTTCTGCTTTTCCCACTCGTCACTCGTCACTGCTCTACAGGCCATTCATCCTCCTCAAGGCCTGTCAGGATGGCCTGGCGGACACGGTCAATGATCAATTGGCGGTCCTCGATAACAGAACCTGCCGTGGCGACAGGTTCGTGGAAGGTGATACGGACACGTCCCGGCCGTATCACGAACTTTCCTTTGGGCATGATCTTGTTGCTACCCGAGACCGAGATTGGAACAATGGGAGCGCCCGCTTTGATTGCCATAACAAACACGCCTTTCTTGAAGCGCTGAAGCCTGCCATCGGGGCTGCGAGTGCCCTCGGGATAAACAAGGAATGACTTTCCAGCCTTCAGTGCCTGCACGCCCTTTTCCACGGCCTCGAGCGCTTGTTCCCGGTTGCGGCGATCTACGGGGATAAACCCGCACGCCACCATAGCTCTACCGAGAATTGCAACGCGGAAGAACTCCTTCTTTGCCAGGACGAGCACCGGCGGCAAGATGGCCAGCAGGGCGGGAGGGTCAATGTTGCTCTGGTGGTTGGCCATGAAGACAACGGCCCAGTGGGAGGGAATCTGGTCGAGTCCATGGATTTCAAGGCGCGTTCCCGCCAGCCACAGGGCCATTCTTGCGCCTAGCGTTCCGATCCTGTAAACCAGATCGCCATTCCCTCGGATCGCAGCATAAATCAGCAACGGGGGGCCCAGGACTGCGATGTAGGCGAAAGTGACAAGGGTTACCAGGAAAGCTCGGATCATTGTTTGCCACCGCCCGCGCGCGTGGTCTCTCCCTTGAGCCAACCTTCGCGCACCTGGACTTGTTCAGGCGAAGGATGGGCGATTTCCTTGACGCGGCAAGTCGCCTCTTCATTGGCTTCCAGCCGGTATTCAACCTCAAAAACGCGCCCGCCGCGCTGCACCTCGAGTCTCATTTCTTGCCCCGGCTTCAGTAAGGAAAGCAAGTTGGCAGGAGAATCACGCAACGCCTGGCCATTCATTTTCAGCAGGATGTCACCCTGCCCCAGGCCTGCCTGTTGTGCGGCGCGGCCGGGCTCGACGGACTCCACTCGGACTTCGCCCCCTGGATTCACGCTGGCGTCGAATCCCAGGCGCGCCGAGCCGCGGTTTTCGCTCTCCCGCTCCAGCCCTGCGTAGCCGAGATACGTATCATAGTCCAGCTCCGGCGTGCCCCGCACGTAATCAGCAAAGAAGGCCTCCAGCCCGGAAAACCTGGGAGCCACCTGTGCCATCAGGCGCCGCAGGTCCGCATCCGTATAGTAGCGGCCGGGGCGGGCAAAGTCTTCGTTCAAGCGGCGCATCACATCATCCAGACCGGCGCCATTCCCGGTGGCGTGACGAAGGGCCAGGTCGAGCAGGAAGCCCAGCAATTCGCCCTTATTGTAGTACGAGATGCTTCGCTCGGGCCGCAGGTAGTCGTTATACTTTTCAAGCCACGCTTCCAGCCCTGACTCCTCCGCGCTTTGGAAGAAACGGGCGGGGCGGGATTGAAGCGCGTCAATCGCCGAGCCCAGGCGGGCGTAAAAAGTCTTGCGGGAGATCAGTCCCGCTCGCAACAGCGCGAGTTCACCATACGCGCTCGTCACGCCTTCACAGAACCAAAGATCGCGAGTGTCGTTGCCGTGGACGTAATCGATGGGCTCAAGCGATTGCGGCCGGATGCGCTTCACGTTCCACAGGTGGAAGAACTCATGCGCCGCGACATCCTCCAGGTTCTCCCAGTGGTCGCGAAGTTGGGAGGCGCGGAGCGTGATGACAGCCCCGTTGCGGTGCTCCATGCCGCCGCCTCCTTCCTCACGCGGGAAATGAAGGATAAACGTGTAGCGAGAAAAGGGCACGTCGCGCATGAGCGCGGTTTCGGTGGCGGTGATCTTCCGCAGCGAGGCCAGCAGGCGGTCCGGAGAATAGTCCTTGACATCCGCGTGAACGACCACGCGATAGGTTGCTCCATCCTGAGAAAAGCTGTATTCCTGGAATTGCCCTGCCTCCGCCGGGCTGTCCGCCAGGACGTCATAATTCGGGGCGAGGAATCCGTCTCCGTCTTCCTCGAGCAAGGACGCTACCTTCCACTCGGCAGGAATCAAGAGCTTTACATGCGCGGCGCGTCCTCGCTCCTTGGGCAGGTAGAAGAGCAGCGTGGCGAAGTTCAGAAAGGCGTGCTGGCTATCCAGCGCGCTTGAAAACGGCGGCGATCCTGCCACATAAACAGCGTATCGAAGCGCCAGCTTCGCGCAGGGCTTGGCCTCCGACCTCCAGGTGTTAAGGTCAACGCGCGTCAGTTGCTCTTGCGCGCCATCACAGTCCGCAGCGAGTTCCTGGATATTCCTGGCAAAGTCTCGAATCTGGTAAAGGTTGTTCCATGCCGGGAACTGGAGTTCTGTGGAAGGTGAAGCCCCCGCGACCGTCATCACCACTTTCGCCAGGTGTGAGGTAGGCTCGCGCAAGTCGAGCAGGTACTGAATGGGCTCGGAGGCGGCAAAAGAAGACGCCGCGAGCCGTGGAAGCAAACAGCAGCAGGCGAGAATCAGGCCTGCACAACCATACCTCAATGGCCGCATGCCAGTCCTTTTAGATCCCCGGTCCATACGCCGGTTCATTTCGCCAGGGGACACGAGCAAGCAAGGAACTGGTGTGCAAAGCGTGGATTTGTGGCCATTTTTTGGCTTTGATTGGGGTTTCCTGCGCTCAAGGAGTAGTTCGTTTTTGGCCCCAGGGAACGCTAACTCCTTTAGGTTCAATAGAATCTTAGGTTCGTTCCGTCTAAATAACATCTTTTTTGCACTTCCTGCCCAGTTCCCGCCCTCTTCGGTCCAATCACCAACCCCCTTCGCGAACTCGGCAGCGGCGCGCTCCATAGGTCAACTCGAATAGGCTATCACTTTTCCGTCCACATGTCAAGGGCAAAGAGAACAGGATTCAGGAGTCAGGATTCAGGTGAGCGCGCTTGTGGTTTTTGCCTGACTCCTGAATCCTGTCCTCTGCGCCGGATTTGGCGTTCGGGATTAAGGGAAGATCGGCCGCAGTCAGGCTACGGCGGCACGCCCGATGGCCGGTGGGGTTTGCGACAGTGCCCCGTTGATGCCCACCCACTTATATGGGATCATCAAACCATGAAAACCACGTTGGAGATTCCCGATGCCATCTTCCGCCGCGCCAAGGCGAAGGCTGCCGAACAGAGAATCCCCCTGCGCCAGTTTGTGAGTGAGGCGGTGGCGGAGAAACTGCAGGCGAGATCTCCGGCCCGGCAAAAGGCGCGGATGAAGTTGGCAGGAAGCCTGCGACACTTGCGCAAGGAGACGGCTCGAATCAACACCTTGATTGAGCGGGAGTTCGAAACAATCGAGTTAAAGAGGCTGGCACGCCGATTCCTTCCAACGACGCGTGGATTGCGGCGTTGTGTCGACAACATAACCTTCCCATCTTGAGCCGGGACCGGCATTTCGGCTTGATCGAAGGGTTGCAGCGGCTCATTGGTGAGCTGGCGTGTCCCGAGGGCGTTCCTTTGGGCGGTCGCAAGCGTGCCAGTGGCTTGAGTGAAAACCCGATCCGCCGCAAGATCGAGTGGTGGACGGGCTTCCCAGATTAACGAACCGGCGTACCTCTACGCTTCAAGACGCTCTGTTTTTCGAGGGCTTGTAAGGGGCTTGGTAGGTAAGGGCCGTCTGGTGACGAGCAGGGAGGCAACACAACCACCCGCGAGGCTGGCGGAGATCCGTCACACTACTGCGCAGAAGGCCTCCGCCAGTTCGTTTTCGTGATTCAGGCTGTCCCTCGGCTCATCCGCTCAAGGCGGTAGCCGGTCGCAATCGCCTACACGGGTTGGTAGCAAAGGAATTTCGCCGAATACTCATAAAGCCGGCCAGCCGGGCCCTGCCCTGGCGCCAAGGTCCCACTCGGCACAAATTCGATTCGAGGTGCAATATTCAGCATCTGCAGAGCGATCCCAGGCCATTGTGTTTGTGTACTAGTTGTACTAAATGGAACCGGAATTGACACTGACGGCGGTGCGGTCGTGTAGACGCCCACAACGTCCAGTGGGTCTCTGGCCAAAATCGTCACAAAGCCTTCTCTCACACCGGTAGGTGCGTCAGCTAGCAACTTCGCGATGTCGATACAATCTATTTCCACAGCGTAACCAGGGAGCAACGAAACGCTCTGGAACGCGGACGGAGCAGGTGCTGTAGCCGATTCGGGTAGCGCGAAAACCGCCTGCTTGTAAAGCGTGATTGCGTCCCTGAAGCTCGGGTTGTGAATGTTGATGGTCGTCAGGTAGGTTCCGAGAGAGAGCTCGACCTCTAATGGGGGCTTGGGGGCGGGGCGGGGTTTGGCCGGCCCGGTGTGGGTCAGGACGAGGGTCACGAGAAGCGCGGCCACGGCAAGTGCGGCGCAACTCACCATTGTCTTTCCATATCGGATTGTAAACATGGCGTACCTCCTTTTGAGGACAACTGACGAGGTTCCTACGTCAAGGAGTGACGCGGAGCCCCGTGTGGGGAATCATGGGTTCACATTTCTTAACTTCCAAATGTAGTAATAGTCTACCCGGCTCCTTCGGTTGTCAAGCACCTTGAGGGGGGTAGTGCAGCGCGACCTCTGGCCGTAACCAAACATGCCAAGATGCCTTGTAGCGCCGCGGGTCGCCCCGGCCAATGGCGTGTAGGGGCGAGCGGCGCTCGCCCCGCTGTGGGCCGAACGCCGTTCGGCCCTACTCGCGAGATGGCGCTCAAATCCATCATGAAATCTGCCCTGGCGGGCGGCTGGAAGAGCCCGTGCCCGATGGCTCAGACTCACGATTCAGGACCAACCGAATACGCCTCCTCAAACCGCCCCAGGGCCCTTGCCCCGAATGACTTTGACAGGAGTAGCAAGGCAGCTAAAGGCGTGGGCTTCACCCCCCGCCGGCCCGCGCATCAAAAGCAAAAAAGGCCCGTCGCAATTTGCGCCCGGGCCCTTATGCAGTCTATTGAGGATTGTATTGAGTGACTCCGCGTAGCAGCGTCATCTTGCCAACGCGGTGAAATGTCGCCGGGACGGCCGAGCTACCAAGCAGGGCTGGCATCATCGTACGCAAGAATCAGTCATGCCCGCTGTCTGCTACGGTCAGCTTTCTCTCCGGACAGCAGCATCAATGGCGCTCCGCCAGGAAGGCGTTGTAAGTGCGAGTCGGTTCGCTCGTCTGAGACTGCGGCGCCGCTTGGGGCGAAGAGGCGCGCATTGCCGGAGGGGGCTGAGGACCGAAGCGATGCCATTGGCCGTCCCCCAAATAGGCGTTGTAAGTGCGAGCCGGCTCGCTTCCCTGCGAATGCGGCGCCGTTTGAGGCGAAGAGGCGTTTATTGCCGGAGCGGGCTGAGGGCCGAAGTGGTGCCATTGGCCGTCCGCTACGTAAGCGCTGGGCGCTGCTGGTGAAATGCTCCTTTGGGAATACATCGACGGACCTGGTCCAGCCGGAGCCGGGTCGGGCGCATAAGAAACGGGGCCGTACCCAGAAATACGGCAATCGTACGGACCATAGGGATAGCACGGGTTGGACGAGTAGTCAGGATAATACGAATAGTCAGGATAGTACGAATAGTAGGGATATCCCAACCCTCCGTAATAGCCATAATCCCAATAAGGCCAGTAGGCCCACGGCCCCCATCCTAACCCGAAGCCAAACCCATACCCCCAACCGCCTCGGTAGCCGTAACCGCGTCCATATCCCCGGCCACCGTAACCGCCTCGATAACCTCCGTAACCACCGCGAAAGCCTCCACCGCCGTAGCCACCACGAAAGCCTCCCCCGCCGTAGCCGCCGCGGAAGCCACCGCCCCCGCCGCCATGGAAACCACCACCGCCGCCATGTCCCCCGCTACTTCGGGCCCAGGCGTTAGTGCCGGCAGTACAGAAAGCAATTGCCAACGACAATATAACGATAGGCAATCTACGCATATTCCCCTCCTGCTTAAAAGCGTAGCACCCTTTATGGCCTGAAACAAGCGAACCGTCTCGCTGCGGCCCTCGGGCGCAACGCCTTTGTCGACCCTGCCCGAACCTGTGGTCGGGCCGTGGGGTGTTACGAAAGCACCTCCCCTCAGTTATAGATGCTAGATTCGGGAAAAAAGGTCGTATCCGTGGATTTCGAAGGGCAGTGTCCTGCCATCAGCGGTACGGCATCGGCTCGAGCAAGCTCGAGACGCAAAAGCGGTGGGCCGCACCCCACAGCGCTTCAAACCACAGCAACCCAGGCGACGCCGATATGGCCCACGGTTCTCAGCCGATCGATCAGTTGTCCGGCGTGATGTTGAAGGTGCCGAATGTTGTAGAGTTGCAGCTCCAATTTGCTGAACGGAAGCCAGTGGAACCCTGAGGGCGAGTTTACATCCAGGGATGGCACTCTGGCTTCAATTTCCTCGCAGCAAATCCGGACGTATTCGAGAATCTCTTCTTTGCTGTATGGCGTTTCGATCCTGACCCGGTCGTGCGGCGGCCAGGGAAGAGGACCAAGAAATTGATAGTTCTCCCGGTGCTTTTTCCATGGGGTGAATTCTTCGTAGGAATTCTGCAGATACATATGCGTGCAGAAAAGCACGTGGTAAGC
>JBAVYG010000064.1:0-7491 GCA_049698675.1 Terriglobia bacterium | reverse complement strand
ATACGAGCCTTGGCCCGGCCGACGTCCTGATCATTATTCCCGCCGTGACTTTGCTCCTGGCGAAGGAATTGGTCCATTATTTCGTCTTCGGGAAGAAGGAGTCTTCCGGTTCCTCCGCTGACCCGCGATCCTTCGTCCGGCCCTATTGGGAAATCGTCCGAGACTGGTTCCCGTTTCTGGTGATCCTGCTCATGTACTACTCACTTTGGGGTGACGCCACGCATCTCCTGGTCCCACAGGACCGTGACCGGGAATTGATTATCCTCGATCAGAGATTGTTTGGTTTTCAGGCAAGCTTGGCGGCCCAGCGTTTCATCACGCCGCCGCTGACGGCCTGGATGGAGTTTTCTTATTTCTTTCACGTCTTGAACATCCCCATTGTCGCCTGCTTTGTATATCTGTGCCGCCCTCGCCCGCGCTTCCGGGAAATGATGAGCGGGCTTATGGTGGTCACTTTCCTGGGACTTCTCGGCTACCTTATGGTTCCCGCGATCGGTCCGATGTACACCTTGCACGGCCTCTATACCGTTCCACTCAGCCAGCCGATTCCCGTCTTCAACCAGCAACTCGAATTCATGGATTTTGCTCGCATCCATCGAGACGTTTTTCCCAGCATGCACGTGGCGATTTCCTTCCTCGTGTGGCTTTATGCCTTTCGCAACTCGCGGCCTCTTTTCTGGGTGTTGTCCCCGCTTATCTTGAGCCTCTGGGTCTCCACGGTTTACCTTCGCTTCCATTACCTCGTCGATGTCGCGGCGGGTTTCGTCCTGGCTCCCGCGAGTTTCCTGCTCGCCAACTGGCTATTTGGGCGCTTCGGCGACATGGCGCTCTCAATCCCAATTCCGGCCGCATGGGCTGATGGATTAGCTCGAATGGGGGTCACTGGCACGGGGAACGTCAATAAGCCGCCAGGCAGGACTGAGGAACAACCATGAGCGCGGATCGCCTCAGCAGGGAAGGTGCTCAAACGGAGCAGGCCTCTGGGGCCTCAGCCCCTCGCGGCCTCGTCCGATTTGCTACTCACCAATTGCTCGCGGTTCTTATCCTCGTTGCGGTCTTGCCCTACCTTAACTCGCTGTTAAACGGCTTTGTACAAGACGATAACCGTCAGGTGGTATCTAACCCCTACCTGCGCAGCTTCTCCCACTTGCGGGAAATCTTTGCCACCAATGTGTGGTCGTACGTCGGCGCGCAAGGCGCGACTAATTACTACCGCCCGCTGATGACGTTTGGGTACCTCCTCTGCTACCAATTCCTTGGACCCTTGGCCTACGGATTTCATTTGGCCAACGTGGTCCTGAATGCCGGAGTGGTCTGCCTGGTTTTCCTCGTTAGCGAACGGATTTTCCGGGACCGAACGCTGGGCTTTGTGGCGGCAGTCATATTCGCGCTGCATCCGATCCATAGCGAGTCCGTTGACTGGATCGCCGCCGTAACAGACCTCCAGCTCACGTTGTTCTACTTGCTGGCCTTCTGGTTTTTCCTCCGGGTTGCGAAACCAGGCGGAAAGCGCTCTGGCGCGGCAGAACTTGGAATGGTCCTGAGCTTCATACTGGCGCTGTTGGCCAAAGAACCGGCAGCGACGTTACCTTTCCTGGCAACCTTTTATGAGCACTTTCTGCGCGACGACCGGGCCCAAACAAGTCTGGGGCAGAAGCTTTCCCGGTACGTCACCTTGTGGCTGCTCGACGTTGCCTACCTGTTGTTCAGAACCCGAATCTTTGGCGGGCTGGCGCCGGTACTACAGTTGTCGCAGATTAGCCGGCGCGAGGCGTTCTACTCGTCATTCGCCTTAGTCGCACGATACGTTTGGAAACTCCTCTGGCCTGTGAATCTCTGCGCCTTTTACGCTTTCCACAAATGCGTTGCGCTGTCTGACCCTCGAGTGCTCGTGGGGTTCCTTGTTCTGGGACTATCCCTGGTCGCGTTGGCTTATTCCTGGAGGAGGGAGCGCCTTGTTTCCTTCGGCCTTTTGTGGTTTTTCGTGAATATCGCGCCGGTCCTCAATGCGCGCTGGCTGGGTGCTAACGTCTTTACGGAGCGGTACCTTTACCTTCCTTCTCTGGGCTTCTGCTGGATCGCGGCATGGGGAGTGCGGCTGTTGTGGATGAGGTTGGCAGGGCGTCCCACGGCTCGCAAGTTTTACGCAGGAGGGCTGGCAATGGTGGCCATCCTTTGCCTGGTTAGGATTGTCACGCGAAACCGCATTTGGCATGATGACCCGACCTTTTACAGGAGCACGCTGGCAGCGCAGCCGGACGCCATCGCTCTTCGCATCAACTTGGGCGCGGTTTACTGGAATCCGGGCTCCCCAGATCAAGCCGAAGCGGAGTGGCGCGAGGCGCTGCGCCGCGCCCCCAATCACTGGTTGATTCTGAACAACCTGGGACTTGCCTGTGCCAGGAAGAAACGCTACGACGAAGCAATCGAGGATTTTCAGCGCTCCATTCGGCTTCGCCCAAATTATGCGGACTCCCACATGAACCTGGGCCGAACCTATGCCGAAACTGGGGCCGGAGAAAAGGCGGAGGCGCAGTTGAGGGCGGCCGTGGCCCTTGCTCCCCTCTACGTTCAGGCCAGGAACGAACTGGCAAAGTTTTATTTCGCTGCCGGGCGGTTCGCGGAGGCGGAGCCGCAGTTTCGCAGCTCCATATCGAGTGGAGGTACGACTCAGGCCTGGAATTCGTTGGGTGAGATCTACAGTCGCTGGAACCGCAGGCAGGACGCCGAGCACGCCTTCAGACAGGCGCTGGCCTTGGACCCTTTCGACAGCCGTGCACACTTCGGGCTGGGAGCTGTCTTGGAAGCCCAGGGCCGGACCAACGAGGCGCTGAATGAGTACGAGGCAGGCCTCCAAACTGATCCCAGGAATCCTGTTGCCCTTGAATCGGTGAAACGCTTGAAGAATCACGGGAACAGGTGATCGGGAGAACAGGTGATCGGGAGAACAGGTGATCGGGAGATCGGGAGATCGGGGGATCGGGTGATCGGGACGACGCGGTCTCTTGTTCACCCGATCTCCGTATCACCCCATCACCTGATTGGCGGGCTCTCGTTCACCCGATCACTCGATCACCCGATCACCCGATTGGCGGGCTCTCGTTCACCCGATCACTCGATCACCCGATTGGCCCACTCGCCCCGGCGCGTGGTGTGCTTCATCGTATTGTTCTTGTTACTCGGCGGCGATGAGCGAGTCAACCCCGCCTTTTGCAGCTTCCGGCCCTCTCTCCCTTGGGGGAGAGGGTGGACCGCCGCCGGCGTTTTCTTCAGCCGGCGCCCCGCACCGTCCGGTGCAGGGCAGGGCGGGGCGGGTGAGGGGGTCGCTACTCTGCGCCCGTCCGTTTGCATCTCACGGGCCGGCAGCGCATTCGGAAGTGGGAGCACGGACTTACTGGAAGAGTACGTGGGTCAATTCGAGTCGAGCTATCATGCGGTCAAGACTATCCGTGCAGACTTCACGCAGACCTACGTTAGCGGAGGCCGGACACGCGTCGAGTCCGGCGTGGTTTATTTCGCGCGCGGTGGCTTGATGCGGTGGGATTACCAGCGGCCGCAACCCAAGCTGTTTTTCTCCGATGGGAAGGCTCTGATGCTTTACATCCCGGAAGAGAAACAACTCACGCGCTCACCCCTCAAAGCGAGCGACGATATTCGCATTCCTTTTCGCCTCTTGCTTTCGAGGCTCAACTTGCGCCGCGTCTTTTCCCGGATTGAGTTTGCGCCGGACGCCCTCGAGCACCAGCCTGCTGACCACGTCCTGCGCGCATATCCCAAGAAGGGATACGAAGGGGATTATCACCAGGTGCTCATGGTGGTAAGTCCCCAGTTTGATATCCGGCGTTTGCTCGTGATCCTTCCCGACCAGAGCACCATGGAGTTTTCGTTTGACCACATTGGGCGGAATGCGCCGGTTAGCCGCTCTCTGTTTCGATTCATTCCCCCGCCCGGAACCGAAATCATCGATCAGCGTTGATCCCCACCGCTGGCGCTTGAAGCAAAAGTTCCAGTTTTCCTGGTAGTGGTGCAGTGTGATGTCGAGGAGGCTTCGGGTCCTCGTGGCAAAGACTTCAGACGAGGGTTGCGGCGAAATGCCCGGTTGGACATCGTCCGGATTCAGGAGCTGGGAAATCTCTTATGTAGGTACACTCGGGCGTGGTTAGCCGTTAAGGCTCGGCTCCTGGCGAGCCGAATGCCAGATGGTGAGTATCTCCACCAGTCGGCGACCTTGATGAACGCGATAAATGATCCGGTAGGGGGTGTGGAGAAGGACCCTGGTTTCCGGGTGCTCCGGGCACCGGACTCCCATGAGGGGGAAATCCGCCAGCCCCATGATGTGGTCGATGAGGGCCTCACCGATGCTCTGCGCCGCCCGCGGATTGTCCTCCGCGATCGTCTCGACGATCCTTTGCAGGTCGGTCAGCGCACGGTCGGAGAGGAGGACTCGGTAATCCACTGTGAGATCTTCTTCTTAGCCTCTTCGACCGGAGTAACCCGACCGGCGTCGGCGTCGGCGATGCCCTCATCGATGGCGGCCAGCATCTCTGCTTCATCGTCAGGGTTCATCGAGGCTTGTGGTTCAAACGGATTCGCCATGCCATTAACATATCCTGACAAGGGGCTACTCTGCAAGGGATATTCGGGTTTCGCCGGGGGCGGGCCGCGGCGCCTCGGGGGATTGAGCAGGTGGCGCGGACCCTTTTTGTAGGTCCGCGCTCCGTTCAAGAACGCCTGGTGCAAGCTCACTCACTTTTCTTCAGCAACCCGTTACGGCCATGGCCCCAATCGCCATGCATGACGGTGGCCGGCTCCGAGTCATTCCCGTCCTCCCGCCTTGCGGGACGGGAGGAATCCATCGGACTGATGGCCTCGATCTCGATGCATCAGCGTGCCCGGCTCCAGATCGGGATTATTATGCTAAGTGCTTTATATTCAATAACATTCCCGCTTTCAACGTGTAACTATATGCGTTTTCAACAACATTCCGGCTTCATCGCCGCGTTTTCCACAGCAGTCCTTTGTTTTCAATAACATTCCCGCGTTGCTCGTTCACTTTTTGAAATTGCTACAGCCTCCTCTTTCACTGACGCGGACGACATGTTGTCCCTTGCAGTCGTCTGTGTAAAAGTCCTGGCAGCTCCGGCTACTCTCAAACGGACCAGCACGGAAGAAGCAACCACCAAGCGGCGCCAACAAGGAGCAAAGCAATTCATTCACAATTCAGAATTAGCCCCTTTCCCTGTGTAACCTGTCCGCTGCTCTACTGCCTCCTGACTCCTGAATCGTGAACCCTGCTCTTCCCCACCTACCACTTACCACGTATCACATCCCTAGCCTCGTGTCAAGAGCAAAAGCGCCGAAGTCACAAAAGCAGGAGTGTGGAGGCGGGGGCGATCCCGCCCGGCGGGAGGCTGGTGGTCACGTAATGAAGATCAGTGAGGCCGCAAGAATGCGGAAGCTGAGGCATGGGATGATTCTACCTCAGCCTCAAGCGGAGTCAGCATGTCGCAGACATCACAAAGAAGCTGTGAAAAAATAAACAATCTCATCCCGCAAAGCGGGACCAAGGCGCAAAGACTCGCAAAGAACAACTGCTTTGTTTTCTTTGCGCCTTCTACGACTTTGTCCCGCCTCGCGGGATGAAATGCTTTTGCTCGTCGAGGGATTATTTCACAGCTTCAAACCGATGTCTGTGGCACCCGCGTGGTTGTCGCCGCAACAGGGACAATCCCCGCCTTTGGCGGGCATCGCCGCAGAGCGCGGAGCGCCCTCCTGAAGCCGGCTGAGCCAGCCTGATCTGTCAAAACCGGTGACAAAACCGTCAGGTAGGCGCAGGGGTCTGAGTCCGAGAAGGTTTTCCTACGGCTTATGGTACCCCGCAGGTCGCGGCGGCACAGGGGGCGGCAAAGGCCCGGGCCAATAGCACACTTCCTTGCAGACACGGTGCCATTGCGGGTCCTTGAACATGGACGGCCCGCTAGCCATGAGCTCAGTCTCTAACTGGATCCAGCGCTGCTCCGCATCCGCCAGGGCCTTTTCTACCGCATTGGTGTACGCCGCTAGCTGTGCGTGATAGAACCGCAGTCTCTTAATGCGGTGCCGGTAATAGTAAGCGGCCATCAGATACTTGCCGATTCCCGCGCAGTCCCAACAACGGTCCGGGGTTGGCGCCTCGTTCAGCTTGGTCGCGGCGTCGTCGAGCTTGCGGACGGCATCTACGTAAGCTTGAGCGACCGTATTAACCAGTAATTCCCCGGATTTCTCTCCTGCGTCGGAGATCCCGCCTCCCAGCGCTTGCTTGAGCAAACGATCCCGGGCGATGACGAGCGCCTGATCGGTCGCCGCCGCCAAGCCTGACCCGACAACAGGAATATACTTGAAGGTCACTTGCACTACGGCACCGAGGACAAGACGGCCCCATTGCTCTCCGCTGGAGACCATTACGCGCCGGAATTGGTTATTAAAGAATCCTTGGATCCTGGTCAAGTGATCCACCGTGTGTGCCTTGGTTACGCTGTCGGAAACCTTATCGCACAGCTTCTTAAACTCGACCTTTGCATCGAACGCCATACTACCTCCTTGTGGACTCGTTCCCGGCTCCTGTCGCTGTGCCCATCCAGCCAGGCGATTGTCAATGTCGCCCACCGAACCACAGTTCGCCGCGGAGTCTGCCGGCGCGCGTGGCGCGTTCCGCGGCCGAAGCAGGGCCTCTGCGATCCCATTTGATCCGCGAGCCCCGCAACAACCGACCGCCCTGGGCGAGCCCAGCAATGTCTGGAACGTAGCGGGGCAACGCAGCGAACGCAGCCTGAACTGTCCCGCGCGGCCCGAATTGTAGCTCCAACATGGCCGTAAGGCAACCACGCCCGATTGTCACGCCGATTGTCAATCGCCCGCCGCCTCAAACCACGTCTCAGCCCGCCCCCGTTCCTACGAAAATTCCTCGGCGGCAAGTTGTTGCTGAGGCAGCAAGTTGACCTCTTGGCTGGTCCCGCGCTGGCGAATCATTCCATTTTTTTGTTAACATACGACCGGATAGCGACTGCCAAGGCTCTCGTTGACTCCTCGGCTGGCGCCCCGACATGTCGGGGCGCCGCCACGCGATCCCGTTAAACTGTGCAAGTGGCGCGACAGCAACATTGCTATGGCGGGAATCGTCTGCACTATCTGACGGCGACCGTCTAACGGCGCGCCCGCATTTTCGACTCCGATCGGTTCAAGCCTAAATTCACCCCGACGCCGAGTCTCCTCGCGGGTTCTGCTGACCGAATGTGGCAACGCCTGCAAACCGTCGCTTCAGGCTTGACCCACTCCGCGCAATGTGCTCATTTGCCCTTTGTGTCTTTGGAAAGAAACAGTAAGAGGACGAACGGCCCCAAAAGCAACGCGTCGAGTATTGTTCGTGCCTTCGGAAGGCCCTTCTTGTAAGCTATATAAATACTGATTGCGACCCAAACCGCTATCCAGCAAATCACGAGTACGGTCATCGAG
>JBAVYG010000063.1:0-6071 GCA_049698675.1 Terriglobia bacterium | reverse complement strand
AACGTTAACCCTTGTGTTTTCAACAGATCCTTAGGTTCGTTCCCTCTATTTAGTATCTTTTTTGCCTTTTGCGCCCATCTTCCGCAGCCGGGTGGCTGGTTTGGAACTCCTTGCAAACGGTGTGGTGGTGCGTCCAGCATAAGTCAACGTTAGTAAGCTACCACACTTCCAGGCGCGTGTCAAGGGCCAAAATTCAGCACGAAGCCTTTAGCAACTTGCGCCCGTGGATTCCGTCTGTTAGGTTGAGGGTATGAGACGATTACTTGAAGACGCGCTCCGAAAAGTCGGCAAGCTCTCCGAGGACGAACAGAACGGCATCGCCGCCCAGATTCTCCTGACGCTCGAGGATGAAGAAGCCTGGGAAGAGATGCTTCGGAAGAATCCCGCCAAGCTGCGCAAACTCGCCGAGAAGGCGCTCGACGAGCATCGCCGTGGCAAGACCCGGCCGCTGGACGAGATCCTGTGATCCAGTCGCGCACCACGCGCGAGTTCAGTGAGGCATTCGCTTCACTGCCCAAGGACGTGCGCCGGCGGGCACAACGCGCTTACCGGCTGTTCCGCACTGACCCACGCCAGCCCAGTCTGCGCTTCAAGAAAGTGGATGAGGAGAGCAACGTCTATTCGGTGCGGATTGGACTGGGTTACACACGAACGCCGAGAGCGTTCCAGCTAAAAGGCATTGAGCAAGGCTCGCAATCCGTTGTTGTGCGAGTGGTGCCGAAGCTTGCGCAGTGCCTTTGCCTCAATCTGCCGGATCCGTTCCCGGGTCAGCGCGAAACTCTGGCCGACCTCCTCGAGAGTGTGGGCGTTGCCGTCATCGAGTCCGAACCGCATCTTGATGATCTTTTCCTCGCGAAAGCTCAGGGTCTTCAAGACCGCTGCCGTGCACAGCTTCAGGTTGTTGGCGATAGCGACCTCAGCCGCTGAAATAACGCCGCGGTCTTCGACAAAATCACCTAGGTGGGCATCCTGTTCTGCGCCGATGGGTGTATCGAGCGAAATGGGCACTTGCGCAACCTCCAGGACCTTTTGGACCTCGTCCGACGGGATTTCCATGTGCTTGGCGATGTCTTCCGTGCTCGGCCGCCGGCCGAGGTCCTGCACCAGTTGGCCCACCACACGCCTGAGCTTGTTGATCCTCTCTATCATATGAACGGGGACCCGGATGGTTCGGCCCTGGTCCGCGATGGCTCGCATGCAGGACTGTCGAATCCACCAGGTCGCATAAGTAGAAAACTTGTAGCCGCGACGGTAGTCGAACTTCTCCACCGCTCGCATCAGGCCGAGATTTCCTTCCTGGATCAAGTCCACGAATTCGAGCCCGCGATTGACAAATTTCTTGCCGATCGCAACCACCAAGCGAAGGTTCGCCTCCGCGAGCTCACGCTTCGCGACCCGGGTTGCCTGCACGCTGGCGAGGATATCCTTATGCGTTCGCTTGAGTTCGACGGCGGAGGACGCCGCCCGTTCCTCGATCCGGCCCCGCCGACCGCGGCATCCCCGCAGTTCGGTCCTCAGGTATTTGTTGGTAGGCCGGGCTTGCAGCCGCGCTTCGAGCCTCTTCACCTCGAGATCGAGGGAATCTAACTCCGCAACCGTTTCACGGACCTTCTCGATAAGCCGCAGGCGCTCAGCTTGGGTGAAGCCAATGGACCAAATCAGTCGAGAAATCCGGACCCGCTGGCGCGCGATGGCCCAGCTACGGGTGCGACATCCGGTTGAATCCGCCCCCTTCTTCGCCTTCAGTCCGGTCAACTGCCGGTTGAGACGCTCAATCTCACCGAGAACGGCTGCGACTTCACACTTGCGTCTCGCCACTCCCTGCTCGGTCCATTCATGTTCGTCAAGAATCACAATCTCTTGAATGGACCTTTCCTGTGCGGCCAATTCTTGGCGCAAAACGGACATCTCGTGGATAACCATCGCCGAGCGCGCCAGTGCCTTCAGCGTGTTGAGTTGCCCGCGCTCAATGCGCTTGGCAACCTCAACTTCACCGCGGCGCGTCAGCAGGGGTATGCGCCCCGCCTCGCGCATGTACATGCGCACGACGTCGGGGCCGTCCTCAACCTTGCCTGGCGTTAAATCGAGATCGTGATCTTTCAGGAGGTCTTGCAGATCGGGCTCCTCTCGCGGCGGTTCCGGGCCAGCGCTGGTTGAACGGCAGCTTGTTGGCGAGCAGAGTCTGGAGGTTCCAGGCCAGTCCGACTGCCCGAAGTAAACGGATGAACGCGTACGCAGGATCGATTTCCCAGAACCTCATCCCCTAGCGAGCTCAGGTGGGAAAAGCGTAGTGGTTGTTGTGCCAGCCGCCACCGTAGGCCAGCAGTGCTACCCACCGACAGTTCGTCGCCACGTTTTCGAGAAGGAAATTCCTGCACCCAAACCGATGGCTGGCAGAGTTCACAAGCCAAGTCGTGTGCTGGCAGAACACCAACCGAACATAGGTGCCCCATATCATGAAAGGTGAGCCTCCTGCCAGGAAGAGCAGAACCGCCAACAGAACAGACGGCAATACGGAGGGACGGCCCAGAAACCAGTCGAGCCGCAACCTTCCCCTCTTGGGACCTTAGGACCCTGCAGCAATGAGATGCGTGCTAACCAAACGCGTGATCGTTGAGATTATACCATAGCGGCCAGAACTTCGTCGGCCACAGGGTTGCGAACGTTGTGGTGTAGTCGGACGTTAACTCAGTCTCGGCGGATGACCAGGAGAGTGCGGTCGTCGTGGAAGGGAAGCTCGTTGCGGAAGGCATCACAGGCCTTTTCGATGAGGTCAATGACGCTGTGTGGCGCGGCGCCATGCGCGGGGCGCACGGCCTCCCGGAGCCGCTCCGCACCAAATTCCTCATTCTGCTCGTTCGAGAGCTCCGTCCAGCCGTCTGTATAAGCAACCAGCAGATCGCCGGAGCGCAGCTCGCAGACGCCCATCCGGTACTCGCTCGCGGGGTCAAGGCCGAGAAAAAGCCCGCCATCAGCCAGTTCTTCGAGGCCATCGCACCGGACTACGATCGGCGATGGATGTGAGCAGTTGACGTAGAGCAAGCGGCCCTGATCGTCAAACTCCCCGTAGAACAGGGAAATCAGGTTGCGCTGTTTGCCCTGCTCAGCCAGGCTGCGGTTGATCAGTCGCACTTTGTGCGCCACTTCGAATGGTGTGGCGTTGACCACATGAAGCGTGGCATGCAGTGCAGTCACTAGCACTGCCGCCTCGAATCCCTTGCCCTTGGCGTCGGCGACCGCCGCGGCAAAACTGCCCGGCCCCAAGGGGATGATCTGGTGATAATCGCCGCCTACTTCCTGCGCCGGAACGGACCGTTGAGCAGCCTGATAACCGGGCAAGGAGGGCAGTTCTGGCGGCAATAAGCTCATTTGCTGTTCCCGCGCGAGCGTCAAGATTTCCTGAAGCCTCTCATGCTGATGCTGGCGATCACCAAAGAACCGGATCAGCCGTCCCAGTACCTGGAAGTCAGCTTCGCGCTGCTGGCCCTCCTTGCCAGCCATGGAGGAAGTGATCAGGCCAAGCACCTGACGCAACTCGCGGTCCACGGGAATGAAAATCAGGTCGTACCAGTCTTCGCGGCCCTCGGCCTGTCGGCGCAACCCCCGCTGGATCCACCAAGACTGGCCCAACAGACGGCGGTGCACCTTGCGATAAGACAATCCACGGTCCAACAAATCCCAAAGGGGTTCGCCTTGTGACCATGTGATTTCATAGCGGCTGTCCTCCCGGCGGAACTCAGCAGTCGCCAGCAGGTGGAGGGAGTTTCCGAACTCGCGCAGCATGCTCTCCAGCAACGCTCGCACGAACCCTCCCGCCTCCCGCTCGCTCTGAGAGACGCTTTCAATTAGATCGAAAAGTCTGCGCTCCAGCATGGCGTAGTCAACGGGTTCTTGATCGAACCCTTTGCAGGTGGTTGCTTCTTGCTTTTCCGAGGCGTATGGTTAGGATTCCGAACGTCGCGTGGGGTTCCGAAAGGGGCTCCTCGTACCGCAGCCAGGCATTTCTCCCATTCCCTCTGTCTAAGTTACTATGATGCCCAATTAGCGCCTGAGGATGCCGGCCGCGAGAAAGTGGAATACATTCACCTCAACCCAGTGAGGGCCGGCCTCGTCAAACGCGCCGAGGAGTGGCAGTGGTCGAGTGTGCACGATTACACGGGAGGCCTGAGCGCAACTTTTAGGCCGAATCGCATTCTGGCAAGCGATCGTGTACTGCTGCCGGCCGATGAACGGGGACGAATTTGAAGGAAAAGCCGCCGAGTCTCTGAAAAACGAGACTCTGCGCTTGTATCTACCTGCTCCGTAGCGCAAGGAGGGAGAGCGTGACCTTTACGCTACGACTCCGTCCGAACGACCGTGCTAGAATCGGTGTAAGCTTATGTGAGCAGCACAAAAGGTGGCGAACATGGTGAAAGGTCGCGAGGAGGTATTGAAGACTCTGGAAGCGAACTGCGAAGCGCTTCGGCGCCTGGGTGTGAAACGGCTGGGCCTGTTCGGTTCGGCTGCGAGGGGCGAGGCCGGAGCGGCAAGCGATCTTGACTTCGTGGTGGATTTCGAGCACAAGTCCTTCGACGCTTACATGGACGCCAAAATACTCCTGGAAAGCCTGTTCGCCTGCCGGGTTGACCTGGTCCTCGCGGACTCGATCAAACCAAGACTGCGCCCCATCATTCTAAAGGAAGCTACCTATGCCCCGGGATTTTAGGCTCTCAGAATGACAGCATGGCAGGGGAGTGCACGGATATCGCGCTACCTACTTTCCGAGCCGTTAATAAAGGGCGACGGCGTCCAGCAGGTTACTCTCGCCGTTCATCCACAGCGCATACTTGAGCCGATACGGGAACCTCATGGAAGCCGCTCCGATCTCGCCGCGATTGTTGATGGCGATCACACAACAGTCTCCATCTTTATTCCTGGGGTCCGTCTTCACCATGTGGCGCAACAACTCGAGGCAGGCATCCTGGGGAGACATGCCGCTCGCCATGTAGTGGACAATCGAAATGCTGGTGCAGTAGTTGGTCATCAGGTCTCCGTCGCCGGTGGCGGAGGCGGCTCCCACGTTGTCGTCGGCATAGACACCGCAGCCCACCAGGGGAGAATCTCCCACGCGGCCGGGGATTTTCCACGCCAGCCCTGAAGTCGAACACCCCGAGACCACGTGGCCTTGTCCGTCAGTCCCGACCATGCCGATGGTGTCGTGGGTTTCGGAAGTCACCCAATAAGTCTTTCTGTGGGGGTCGGATTTCCAATCCATCCATTTCTTGAGGCTCTCGGGGGTCAGGAGCGACTGCGGCTCGAATCCCATTTTGAGCGCGAAGCGGAAAGCCCCTTCGCCCGCCAGCGTGGTGTGGCGGGTCTTTTCGAGCACCAGGCGCGCTACAGAAATCGGATTCTTGATGTTATGGAGGCTGCAAACCGCGCCGGCGTGATGGCGCGTTCCATCCATGATGGCGGCATCAAGCTCCACTTCTCCTTCTTCGTTGGGAAGGCCGCCATAGCCAACGCTCATGACCTTCGGGTCGTTCTCCGGAACGTTGATTCCTTTCTCGACCGCATCCAGAAGGCTTCCACCACTCTTGAAGACTTCTGCCGCGCGTTCGTTCGCCGGTTTCCCGTGGACCCAGGTAGAAAGAAATAGCGGTCCCGACTCAGACGCAGATGCCGTTTTCGTTTCCAGGGCGGCGAGCGCCGCAGCTCCCGCCATGGATTTCATGAAGTCTCGCCGATCAATTGCTTCCATTATTCCTCCTTTGTAAAGACAGGATTCAGGATTCAGGATTCAGGGCTCGGTAGGCGGCGTGTGGAGATTGCATTCTGTCCCCACCTACTACCTGCCACCTGCTGCTTACGCCCTACTGATAACTGACCATTGCTGGCTGCCTTCGGCTTGCTGCGTTTGAAGAGCCGCAGGTTCAGAGAGCAGGACCTGCGCTACGAGAGCCCCTGACTCCTGACTCCTGAATCCTGACTCCTGCTCTTCCCCCAGCCTCCCCCTCCGGGTGTGGCAATTCTCAAGATACTTCCTCGCGCTGCGGTAAAGACCGCCTTCGAAGGCAGCGTTCGAATACGAC
>JBAVYG010000062.1:0-2352 GCA_049698675.1 Terriglobia bacterium | reverse complement strand
GGTCTGCCCCCATGCCGTGGTTCGGGCCAAGATTTACGATCCCGCGCTTCTGAAAAACGCGCCCCCGACCTTCAAGTCCTCTGCGGCGCGCTGGAAGGAATTCAAGGAATTGAAGTACACGCTCCAGGTGGCGCCGGAAGATTGCACCGGCTGTACCCTGTGCGTTCAAGTCTGCCCGGTGAAGAGCAAGAGCGAGGTCAAGCACAAGGCCATTAACATGGCGCCCCAACCGCCGCTCCGCGAAGCCGAACGCGACAACTGGAACTTCTTCCTCAGCCTGCCGGAAGTTGACCGGCGCACCCTCAGCCTGGGGCAGGTCAAGGACGTGCAGTTGCTGCAACCGTTGTTCGAATTCTCGGGGGCCTGCGCGGGCTGTGGCGAGACGCCCTACGTCAAGTTGATGACCCAACTCTTCGGCGACCGAGCCCTCATCACCAACGCCACCGGCTGCTCGTCCATTTACGGCGGCAACCTGCCCACCACCCCCTATGCACAGAACCCTGAGGGACGTGGCCCGGCGTGGACGAACTCCTTGTTTGAAGACAATGCCGAGTTCGGCATGGGCTTGCGGCTGGCGCTCGACAAGCAAACCGAGTACGCGCGCGAGTTGCTGACGCGGCTCTCCCCAAACCTCGGGGACGAGCTCGTCAAGTCAATCCTGAGCGCCGACCAGACGACGGAGTCCGGCATTCAGGGGCAACGTGAGCGGGTGAAGGCGCTCGAGGCCAAACTCGCCGGGATAAAGACAACGGAAGCCCGCGACCTCGCGAGCCTTGCCGACGCCCTGGTCAGGAAGAGCGTTTGGATTGTGGGCGGAGACGGCTGGGCCTATGACATCGGCTACGGCGGGCTCGATCACGTCCTGGCTTCCGGCCGTAACGTGAACGTCTTGGTGCTCGACACCGAGGTTTACTCGAACACGGGCGGACAGATGTCCAAGGCTACACCGCGCGGCGCCGTGGCGAAGTTCGCGGCCGGGGGAAAACCCCGACCCAAGAAAGACCTGGGCTTGATGGCCATGAGCTATGGCAACGTTTACGTCGCGGCAGTCGCCATGGGCTCGAGTGACATGCACACGCTCAAGGCCTTCCTCGAGGCGGAAGCCTATGATGGCCCCTCACTGCTCATCGCTTACAGTCATTGCATCGCTCATGGCTACGACCTTGTCCATGGCCTCGACCAGCAGAAGGCCGCCGTCCTGTCGGGTTACTGGCCTCTCTACCGATACAATCCGGACTTGGCCAGGCTGGGGAAGAACCCCTTCCAGCTTGATTCCAAGCCCCCGGCATTGCCGCTGGAGAAATACATCTATAACGAGACGCGTTACACCATGTTGACACTCAGCGATCCCCAGGCTGCCAAGCTATTGCTGCAAGAAGCTGAGGAAGACGTTCGGAACCGCTGGCGAGTTTACCAAAACATGGCCGCTATGCCGATGAATGGCGCGGCGAAGGAGACAAGATAATGATTGACCTTTCCACTACCTATCACGGGCTCAACTTGAAGAATCCCCTGGTCGTATCTGCTTCCCCACTCGCCGAAGAGCTCAGGAATCTCCGGCGCATGGAGGATAGCGGCGCTGCGGCAATCGTGCTGCCCTCGCTCTTCGAGGAACAGATCAATGTCGAGAGCTCCGAACTCAACCTGTTTCTCCAGCAAGGCACGGAAAGCTTCGCCGAATCACTCACCTATTTCCCTGACATGACAGGATACAACCTTGGTCCGGACGGCTATTGTGAGCACGTCCGGCGCGCCAAGGCGGCGGTCGGAATCCCCATCATCGGCAGCCTCAACGGCTCGTCCATCGGTGGC
This sequence comes from Terriglobia bacterium, assembly GCA_049698675.1. Classification (GTDB taxonomy): domain Bacteria; phylum Acidobacteriota; class Terriglobia; order UBA7540; family UBA7540; genus CAVROP01. The sequence continues at coordinate 540 of JBAVYG010000062.1, read as the reverse complement.
TGGATCCAATATGCCAGGAAGATTCAGGATGCCGGCGCGGATGCCCTCGAGTTGAACATCTACTACATACCCACCAGCACCGAGCTGGCGGGGGAGGAAGTCGAAAAGCTGTATTGCGACCTCGTCTCCACGGTGAAATCCAGCCTGCACATTCCGGTGGCCGTGAAGATCAGCGCCTACTTCAGCTCGCTCCCCAATATGGCCAAGCGCCTGGACCAGGCCGGCGCCGACGCTCTGGTTCTCTTCAACCGCTTTTACCAGCCGGACTTCGACCTGGAAAACCTGGAGGTGGTGCCCAACCTCCTGCTCAGCACCTCGCACGAACTGCTGCTGCGATTGAACTGGGTCGCCATCCTCTTCGGGCACGTCAAGGCCGATCTCGCAATCACCGGCGGCGTGCATACCGCTGCGGATGTTTTGAAAGCGATGATGGCTGGCGCGCGCGTGGTGGCAATGGCCTCTGCACTGCTTCGGAACGGCATCGGCCACCTCGCCACCCTGCGCAAAGACATGCTTGCCTGGATGGAAGAACACGAATAC
>JBAVYG010000061.1:0-8819 GCA_049698675.1 Terriglobia bacterium | reverse complement strand
GATTTACGATGCGGCCATGCGCTATAAGCAGGAAGGCGTGCCGCTGCTGGTCATCGCCGGAAAGGAATACGGTTCCGGCTCTTCCCGCGACTGGGCGGCGAAGGGAACTTTGCTGCTGGGAATCAGGGCCGTGCTGGCGGAGAGCTACGAGCGCATTCACCGCAGTAACCTGGTGGGCATGGGCGTGCTGCCGCTTCAGTTCAAGGAAGGCGAGAATGCGGCTTCGCAAGGTCTGACCGGCAAGGAAGTATTCGACATCACCGGCCTCGACGACGGCATTAGCCCGCGCTCGGAGGTCACGCTTACGGCCACAAGTCCGGACGGGTCGCGGCAGAGCTTTCAGGCCGTCGCGCGGCTCGATTCCATCGTCGAGGTTAACTACTATCGTAACGGCGGTATTCTGCCCACCGTGTTGCGAAGCCTATTAAAGCCGGCGTGAAGAATAGGGACTGGGGGCTGAGGACCAGGGAAATTCTATAGTGAATAGTGAATAGTAAATGGCAAATTGTGAACAGTGAATTCTAAATTGGGGAAGTGCAGCGGTCAGAGGTGTCCCATCTTGAGTGTAGCGCCGACCTTTAGTGAAGCCCGCCGCTACGAGCATTCTTCAGCGTCCTGCTAAGCTTGGCAAGATGTGCTATGGTTGAGAGATGATGTTGCTGCCGACACCCATCAAGTGGCTCACGATTCTCCTGGCGATACTGATTTTAGGGGTGCAAGCGCCCGAAGTGATGAGCGCCGAGCTGAAGCCGAAAACGGTTGAGGCCTTCGACAGGTACGTTCAGTTGACTGAGGCACGAATCAATCGGGAAGTTTCACAAACTGAAAAGTTCTTGTATCTGGATGAACTTCCTCCGCCCCGCCGGTCCGAAGTCCTGGCCGCACTCCAGCGCGGTGAGATCTTTATGGAGCAGCTTCAGACGCTCGATGCTTCCGGTCGCACGATGGAGGCGCCGGAGGCAATCATCCATCATTGGCTGGGAGCAGTTTTCGTTCCGGGCGCAAATCTTCCACAGACGATCGATCTGGCGCAGGACTACAATCACCACCAGGATATCTATAAGCCGGAGGTGGTTGGCTCACGTCTGATCGGCCACACAGGGAATGACTTCCAGATCTATTATCGCCTGCGGAAAAAGAAAGTCATCACCGTCACGCTCAACACCTATCACGACGTTCATTATTTCCCCATTGATTCCACGCGCTGGTACAGCCGCTCTTATTCAACCAGAATCGCCGAAGTAGCCAATGCCGACACACCGAATGAGCGCGAAAAGCCCGTCGGCCAGGACGGGGGATTCCTCTGGCGAATCAATTCCTACTGGAAGTTTGAGGAGAAAGACGGCGGCATCTACATCGAGTGCGAATCAATTTCCCTCACCCGCGACATTCCCACAGGATTGGGCTGGCTGATCAAACCCTTCGTAACCAGCATTCCCAAAGAATCCCTCGAGATGACCATGGGCTCAACGCGGGCAGCCCTCGCCGCGGGCAAGAAATGAAACTGGAAAATGGAAATTGGAAACTGGTAATTAGAAACTAGTGAGGGTTTGCCATGGACCCACGAGCATGTTCTCACCGCGAAGCGGTGGACCGTGAATAGCCGTGGGCGCAAGCCCACGGTCGGTGTTCCCCTGAAAGGCCGTCCAACCCTGCAAGGGGTTGTCCAAGGTGGTTCGGCCCTTTCAGGGCCGGATATTGCTTGATCCGTTCCTATCCGTGGGTTTCACCCACGGCTACTCAAAGTGCTCCCCTGACGGGGAGCAAAGCCAGAAACGGGAAACTCGACATATCTGCACCGAGTTCGCCGAATCAAGATCTCTACGCACAAGGCAGTAGGCAAGAAGCAGTCGGCCCAAGCGAGAGGGCAAACCAAAATCTAAAATCCCAAATCCGAAATCGCCCCAGCCCCTAGCACCCAGCCCCCAGCACCAAAATGCCGCAGACCTTGGGAAGCAGGTCTGCGCTACGCGCTCTTCTGCTCGAGCAAGGAATAGAGCACCGGCATCACCAGCAAAGTAATGAAAGTGGAGATGGAGAGGCCGCCGATGACGGCCAGGGCCAAGGGTTTTTGCAATTCCGCTCCCGCCCCCAGACCTAGCGCCAGCGGAAGCAAGCCAAAAAGCGTACAGAGGGTCGTCATCAAAATCGGACGCACACGAATTTTGCCGGCCTGCACTAGGGCTTCGCTGAGCGGCATCCCTTGCTCTTCCCAGAGCTTGTGAACGTACTCAAAAAGGATGATGCCGTTCTTTACAACCAACCCCACCATCAAGATGATGCCCATAAATGACGAGACATTGAGCGCCGTCCCAGTGGCGAGCAGCATCACGAAGACGCCGAGGAGTGAAAGCGGGGCTGCCGACATAATAATCAAGGCGGGGGCGAAGGCTCGGAACTGGATCACCAGCACGATGAAAACCGCCGCCAGCGCCAGGCCGAGGACGGAGAGGAGGTCGCGGAAGGAGCTTTGCTGGCTTTCATAGAGCCCGCCCATTTCATAGGTGGTCCCCACTGGAAATTGGATGGTGTTCAGGAGGTTCTTCACGTCGCGTACGGCGCTTCCCAGGCCAAGGTTCTCGAGTCGCGCCGAAAGCGCCACCATCAAGCGCTGATTCTCGCGCGTCAATTCGCTCTCGCCCTGGACGGTCTCGATCCGGGCCAGAGCGGAAACCGGCACAATCTGCTTGCTTGGCGTGAGGATGGGGAACTGCTGCACGTCCGGGTAGTCATATCGGAACGAATCCGGAAAGCGCACGCGGATGCCGATAGTGCGGTCGGTCTGGCGAAGTTCGGTCTCCGTCAACCCCAGCAGCCCCGCTCCGACTTGCTGCGAGACTTGGTCCACGGTGAGACCCAGATGCCCCGCCTGGACAGGATCAACGTGCACCACGATTTCCGGGTTGCCCTTGAGGATACCCTGGAAATCCACGATGCCGGGGATCTGCTGCATTTTCGGCCCGATCTCGTCCGCAAGCCTCTCCAGTTCAGGCATGTTGCTGCCGAAAATTTTCACCTCAATGGGGTTGGGGGTTCCTTCCATATCGCCAATCATGTCCTGGAGCACTTGAGTGAACTCCACGCGCACCCCGGGGATCTTGGTGAGGATGGTTTGGCGGAGCTCATCCATGGACTCGTAGATGTTGCGGTCGCGCCGTGAACGGGGTTTCAGCTTGACCACAATCTCGCCCGTGTTTTGAGTGGTGGCGAAAGGCCCCATCTCCGCGCCGGTGCGGCGCAAGAAGGCCTCGGTTTCAGGTCTCTTTTGGACTTGGTCCCCCACCAGTTGATCGATGCGGTCAGTCTCCGCCAGCGAAGTTCCCGGCGGTGTCCACATGTCGAGGACAAAGCCACCTTCATCCATGTCAGGAAGAAAGCCGGTTTCTGCGCGCGTGTAAAGAAACACGGCAATGGCGATGGAAGCCAGGGTAGCTGCTGTCACCACCCAACGCTTGCGAAGCGACCACCGAACGGCCTTTTCATAGGCACGATTGATGGGCCCGATGAAACTCTCCGCCGTCACACGGTGACGCTCCGGGGAAAGAAACCTTTGGGAGAGGAGGGGAATGAGGGTTAGCGCGAATACGAGGGAGAGAAGCACCGACACGGCAAGGGTGAGGCAAAGCGCCGAGAAGAAATCGCCTACCACACCTTTCAGCAGGCTCAAGGGAGAGAACACAACCACGGTAGTTGCCGTAGAGCCGATGACGGCGCTCAGCAACTCCTGCGTTCCTTTTTCCGCCGCTTCGGCGGGCGGCTCGCCAAGTCCGAGATGGCGGTAGATGTTTTCAATGATGACCACCGCGTCGTCGATGATCAGTCCGATGGCAATGGCCAACCCGCCCAGCGACATCAGGTTGAGCGTGCTCCCGAACAAATTCATGAAGAAAAAAGTGCCGATGACGGTGATGGGAAGTGTAATTGCCGCAATCAGGGTGGTGCGGCTTTCGCGCAGAAAGAGGAAGAGAATAACAACCGCGAGCAAACATCCGATCAGGACTGCATCGCGGATACTGGCCACCGCCTCGCGCACGAATTCCGCCATGTCGTAGACGTCCGAGAGGTGCAGCGTCCTGGGAATTGCCGAGCCCAGGTCTTTCGCCAGCGCCTTGGCCTGATCGGCGACTTGCAGGATGTTCCCACCAATCTGGCGTGAGATGCTGATCAAGGCTCCCGGCCTGCCGTTCCCGTAAACCAGGATGCGGGGATCCTCGACTCCGTCCCGGACTTCACCGAGGTCGCAAACCCGGATGGGCGTTTGGCCCTCCACCGCCACGACGGAATTTCGAATATCGTCCAGGCCGGTAAACTGGCCGGTGGCCAAAACGAGATAGCGTGAATAGTCTTTGTCCAATCGCCCGACGGAGGTCACCCCGTTGGTAGCGCGCAGGCGGTCGGCGATGTCCGGCAAGGAAAGGCGGTGGGCGAGCATCTTCTGCGGATCGACGATTACGGAAACCTCGCGCGTATAGCTGGCCTGGACTTCCACCAGCGCCACGCCCGGCACCCGGCTGAAGAGCGGACGCAGGTTGTAGTAGGCATAATCGCGCAGGTCCGAGTCCGGGACGTTGCCGTTCAGGACAAACATGAGGATGGGCCAGGCCGTGGGTGTAATGCGTTCGACCGAGATGTCGGTGGACGCGGGCAGGTCCGTTCTGACGTCGCTGATGCGCGCCTGCAGGAGCTGAAGCGCATACTGCATATCCATGTCGGGATTGAACAGAACGGAAATCTCGGTGGCCCCGCGGATGGTCCTGGAGCGCACGCGGCGTACACCCAGCACTGTCCGCGCCTCCTCTTCGAGAGGCCGCGCCACCTTGAGGAGCATGTTTCGAGGCGAAAGATCACCCGCGTGCGCGAGGATGACAATGCGCGGGAAGGAAAGCTCGGGATAGATGTTGCTGGGCAAGCGGAAAACCGAAACCAGGCCTGCAACCACCAGCAAGCCCGTCAGCAGGTAAACGGCGCGACTGTTCTGGCGACAGAAACGGACGACGTTCATGATTTGACCTTGATTTTGGCCTGTGCGGGAAGACCGTAGCCTCCGCCCAGGATTATGGTCTCACCCTCTTGCGCCCCGGAGAGCAGCTCGACGCGGTCCTTTGTTTCGAGCCCCAGTTTTACCGGGACCGCCTCCGCTTTTTCGCCCTGCACGCGGTAAATCTCCGGGTTTCCATCCTGGTCACGGTAAACTGCCTCGAGGGGAGCTATCAGCGCGTTGCGATGCGTTTCGAGCGGCACCTGAGCGGTGAGAAACATTCCCAGCCGCAGCAGTCCTGCGCCATTGGCGATTCGGATTCGGACTAGCCCCACGTTGGTGGCGGGATCAACGGCGGGAGAGATCGCCACCACGTGACTCTGAAATGTCTTGCCCGGAAACGCCTCGGTGGAGATTTGGAGCCCCTGCCCCACGCGGATCTTGTCAAGGTAAAGGGCGGGCACATTCCCGAACAGCTCCACCTCTGACGTGCTCGCCACTTCAAACACCGGCTGGGCAGCCGTGCCGTCCACCTGCTCGCCCACACTCAGCAAGCGCTTGACGATCATTCCCGTGAGGGGGGAGCGCACTTCCGTTCGCGAGAGGTTCAGCCGGGCTAGCGATAGCGCAGCTTCTGCCTGGCTCAGGGCAGCCTTGTTGACGCTGGCCTGCGTGCGGGCGTCCTCGAGGTCTTTCCGCGCGGCAATACCCCGCTCCAGCAGCCTCTCATTGCGTTGCAGGTTCAGACGTGAATTTTCCAGGTTCGCCTTAGCCTGATCCACAGTTGCTTGGGCCTGCTGAACCTGGTCGCGGAAAGGCCGATCATCGATTTTCGCCAGCACTTGCCCCTCGCGGACGTGATCACCTTCTGCCACCATCATCCGGGCGACACGGCCGGGGACGAGCGAGCTGACGCGAACGTCTTGATTCGGCAGCGCGGAAACGGTCCCACTGGCGGAAAGGGTTGATTGAATATCGGCGCGCCCCACGCGCGTGACAGTCACTTCCGCTACGATGTTTGCTGTGCCCTCTTCGGTGTCCTCACCCTCACCGCCCGAGGGTTTTTTTGAGCATGAAGGCAAAAGCAATAGGGTAAGCGCCAAGGTCAGGAAACATACTACTGGTGTCATTCCGAGCGCAGCGAGGAATCTTGCTCTGCGCTTCGGCGGATCGGGAGCTCGAGGCGGACTAGAGGTTATGCGGAAGAAAGAACCAGAGCGAGATTCCTCGCTGCGCTCGGAATGACATCGTTGCGTGAAGTTTTTGGAGAGCAGGGCGGCAGGGCCGCACTGCGCGCTCGCATGAGTCGCTAATTTGGACAGCCGTGGGGCAAGCCCCGGCCCTACATTCGGGATATAAAGGGCGAAGCCCTTGGCTCGCCCGGCAGTCTTTTCGAAAGGCATTTAATCCACCGGTCCTCCCACCGTTTCTTCCAAGCCGGCGTAAAAGCCCTGTAATTCCTCGAGGCTCAGGAGATAACTACTCTCCACGCTCTGCACGGCCTGCTGGGCCTGGATTGCCGTCAAGATGCCGGTCTTTCCGGCGCGGTAGCTTTCCTCGGCCATGCTCTCGAGTTGACGGGCCACGGGGAGCAGCCGGTCGCGGTAGAGTTGAACTTGCGTGCGTTGGGCTTCGAGGTCGTAGAAGCTCGCTTCCACGCGGGCGGAAACGGAGCGCTCGGTGGCTGCGGTTTCGGCCTCCAAGACACGCTCATTCGCCAATGATTGCGCGATTTCCCCCTGGTTGCGAGTAAAGAGCGGAAGACCAATGGAAATCTGGCCGCGTGGCCCATAACGGAAATCGTGTGGCGAGTTAAAATCGACCCCGGCTTCCAAGTCCAGGTTGGGAATCCTCTCGGCCTTGAGCAGGTAGCGACGGCTCTCCTCGACCTTTTTTTCCCCGCCCAGGTGTTGCAAGTCGGGGTTTGATTGGTAGGCGCGGCTGATGAGGTCTTGCAAGTGCGCCGTGGGGGTATTGTCCTCAAGAGTCCCTGCCAGATCCCAGGCTTTTGAGGCGGGTTCGTTCAGGAGCGCGTTGAACTGGCTCATCGAAACCTTCTCGCGCTGCCGGGCGACCTGGAGGTCTGCTTCGGCGCGGGAGACTTCCAGGCTGGTTTGGATCACCTCAAGCTGTGCAACGTCTCCGGTCTTGAAGCGCTCCTCAGCAATCTGCGCCAGGCGCTTTGCAACTTCCACCACGCGCGCCAGCCTTTCGGACTCCGCGCGCGCGTGGGCTGCGGCGTAGTAGGCTTCGCGGGCGCTTCGTCGCACCTGGCGGGCCAGGGCGGCGATTTCGAGCTCGGTGAGCGCCTCTTCCTGCCGGGCAACGTCAATCCTTCGTCCACGCTTTCCGCCAATTTCCACGGGTTGGTCGAAAAAAAGGCCTTCGTGCGGCTCATCACGCAAAGCAGTGACGTTTGCGGAGGGATTGGGCCTTTGCCCGGCAATCCGGATTCCTGCCAGCGCCACAGCCCGCCGTCTGCGTGCCGCAGCGAGGTCGAGGTTTTGCTTGTCCGCAAGGTCGAGAGCTTCCTGGATCGGGAGCCGGAATGGCTGCTGCCCCTGCACAGAGGTTATGCCGCCGAGCAGAATCAACACCAGCCCTGTCAGTTTCTTCAAATAGTTCCTCAAAGTCGAACCCCTAACCCTCCTAGGCATGCACGGAGGCGGATTGGCACTTGCTACTTGCCAACAACCAGGATGACGAAGGAGCCGGGTTTTGCGCGCGGTCTCCGCTCGCCCTGGGCCGGGGGCTCGAAGTCGGCCGCCGCCAGGAAGATGTTGTGCGTTCTCATGTCGAGCGCCATGGTGCGCGCGCTGCGCTTCGTCGGGACATTTTCCACCACCGAGAACTTATCCGGCGAATCTTCATGCACGACAGTGAGAGTTCCTTCGCCGTTGGAGGCAAAGGCATAGTTCGTTTCGGGATCGAAACGGTTGGCGTCCACGCCCTGGCCGATGGCTGGCGTAGCGATAACCTTCCCGGTATCGGCATCCACGACAGCCATCATTTTATTCTCGCATCCGGCAAAGAGGCGGCGATCCTTAAGATCCATAGCCAGCCCGGAGGGCTCCTGGCAGGGGGCCATCGGCCAGCGGTTCAGCACGGTCAACTTCTGCGCGTCGAACTGGACGAGCTCGGACTTGTCCTCGATGTTCACGTAGATGCTGCCCTTGCCGTCCGCAACCGCAAATTCCGGCTTGCCGCCCAGCTCGAGCGTGCCGGCAACGGTACCATCGGCGGCATTGATGGCGGTGGCGTCGTGGCTGCGCCCGTTCATCGTGAAGACGCGCTTCGTGACGCCGTCGTAAACGATAGCATCGGGGTTGGTTCCGGCGTTTACTGTGCCGATGGCCTTCAGCGTCTTCAGGTCGAAGATCGTCACGGTATTGGCGCGGCCGTTGCTCGTGAAGCCGCGGCCCAGCTCAGGAGCCAACGCGATGCCGTGCACGCCTTGGGTGTCAGGAATATCACCCACGATGGCATAGGTGTCGATGTCCATGACCTGGACGTGAGTCCCGTGTGAAATGTAGAGGCGGCGCGCCTCGCTATCGACAGTGAGATAGTCCCAAAAGCCCTCGCCGCCTACGGGAACGGATTTAATGACGTGATAGCCGGACGGGCCTGGTGCTTGGCCAGCCGCGCCTGAGAATGTTCCTGTGAAGAGTACTGCTGCCAGTGCAAGCACGCCAGTGCTTGCGAGAAGCGTGATCGTCTTGCGCATGATGATAGACCTCCCTTTATTGTTAAGGCTTCGCTAGTGTCCTGAATCAGAAGTTCGTTGAATAAGTCAGCCCGCGGAGCGGGCGGAAGAATGTAGCCCACGGCGCAAGCCGTGGGT
>JBAVYG010000060.1:0-2251 GCA_049698675.1 Terriglobia bacterium | reverse complement strand
GTGTTTGGCCACGGGTCACATAGGAACAGTCGTTTTTCACTCGGCGGTTCGGCAGAATGACACCCTGGGTTCCATAGCCTCTGAGTAAAAATCGTTTCTAGACTCTTCTCCATGGCTGGCTCATATTGAGTCACCCCATGCATCCGTTCTTGTTATCGGCGGAGACAACTATGAAGTTAAGTCGATCTTGGCAAATTCGGTGGGTGCTTATCTCGTCAAACGGTGTGTTGCATTACGCTTCGGTGAGAGGCCGCCGGGAAGGTACGCAATCAGAAATCCGGCGTTTGGCAGACGGATGGAAAAGCCTTGGAGCGCTGCCGTAGCTCCGGCTTCCAGCCGGCAACTCCATTAGATTCAGTAAGGGCCGGCAAGATGCCGGCGCTACGAAGGGCGTCGCGGCGACTTTCTCATCAGCCTGAATTCCCCCGGCGGGAGCGCTATTTACTTGGCAGGTGCGGTGGCCGGTGGATCACTTCCCAGTGACACGGCGCGGCTCAAGCTGACGTCCATCTCCGTGTAGGGCGGCAAAATCACGTCGCGACCGTGGCGGGTGAGGAGAAAGATTCCTGTCGCGCCCATCGCCGCAAACCTGGCCACGCCGGCCGTGGAAGCATCGGTGGCGGCTGAGCTGATCGCCTCAATGATCAACTGCGTGGTATCGTCGCTGACCTTGGAGATCCCCCCGGTCACACCAAAATCCAGCAGAAACCTTGCCTTGCCGGGATTTTGAGCGTGGATTCTTCCTTCGGAATCCATTGTCATGTGGGTTCCCCTGTCCACCTCCGCGGCCACGGGGGAAGCGGCAATCGCGGTCGCGGCGCCATTCGGCAAGGACAAACGAGTGAACAGAAGGTTCAGAGAGCCAGGGCGGTACAAGCGGCGGGGCGGGACGCGCTTTGCTAACACTCCTTGCAGAATGCTGCCCTGAGGGATGGCGATGGTGGCGCCCACGCGCACGGGCTCCAGCAACACGGCCTGGAAAGTTTGGCCCTGATGGTTCTTGGCCGCGCTGAGGCCCTCGAGCAGAACCAGGGGCATCCGCGTCCCGTCGGCGATGGTGCAAGGCTCCGGGCAGGCCGCCGGAGCGCCTGCGTCCTTCCCTGGGCGCGCCCCAGCCAGCGCCGGAAAAGTTGTGCCCTCAGGCTCCACTTGCAATGTTAGTACCCAGGGAGGAACAGGTTTCTGTTGCTTCGATTTCGGTGCGGGCCCGCTTGCATCTGCCGCCTTCCCCCCCTTGGCCGCAGGCTTCTCTGTCTCCGCCCTCAGCTCAGCGCGTTGCGTCAGGGCGATGAACGTCGTCCGCAGCGGAACCTGACCCCCTCCCGGCATCAACACGTTCACCGACCGGAATCGCGCCACCACATCGTGCCGGGGCGCAAAAAGGTGAATCACAAAGGGCCGGTCGTCCAACGCGTAAGCTTTCTTTCGCGACTCGATCTGATCCACCACCAGCCGGACCGTGCTGCCCTTCGCAAAAACCTCCGTACCCCGCCAATAAACGCTGCGCGCGAGCTTGCCCTCCAGAGTGGTTCCCGGCGCAGTTTTGTTGAGCTGCGTGCGGCCCTCCAGGGCAATCCAAATCACCGGGGCCTGACCGTCAGCGCTTTGCGAATACGCGCCGGAAACCGCCGCCCAGGCGATAAGTGCAATGCACACAACCTTCAGCATGAGTCGAGTTCGCAAGGTACCATGTCCTCCATGGGTGGATTGCCGAGCTGCGATGATATCACCAGTCGGTGTGCCGCAGGACGCTTGGTCCACTACGCCTTCGAAATGGCCGAAAAGGAACAGTCGTTTTCACTCGGCGGTTCGGCAGAATGACACCCTGGGTTCCATTCCCTCTAAGTCAAAATCGTTTCTAGTGTCCTGAGTGAGAAGTTCGCTTAGAAAGTCTTTCTCATGCAGGCGGTCTTTTCGCAGCCCCGGTAGGGGCGGAAGATCGTAGCCCAGGGCGCCAGCCCTGGGGGAAGGAGCCCTCACCCCGCCTTCGGCACCCCTCTCCCGCCCGAGCGGGAGTGGGGATGGGGGTGAGGGAGGGCTCGCCGACCCACGGCTTGCGCCGTGGGCTACATTCTTCCGCCCGCTCCGCGGGCTGACTTATTCAACGAACTTCTGACTCAGGACACTAGTGTCCTGAGTCATAAGTTCGTTGAATAAATGGAAGTTCTCGTGCATTGGGTTTATAAAAGGAGGATTCCAATGCAACGAGGACGCCCTGTACCGAAATTGAGCTTGACTGCCGAAGAGCAAG
>JBAVYG010000059.1:0-6450 GCA_049698675.1 Terriglobia bacterium | reverse complement strand
CCCCTCTCCCGCTCGGGCGGGAGAGGGGTGCCGAAGGCAGGGTAAGGACCCTTCCCCAGGGCTTGCGCCCTGGGCTACAATCTTCCGCCCCTGACGGGGCTGCGAAAAGACCGCCCGCATGAGAAAGACTCTGTAAGCGAACTTCTGATTCAGGACACGAGCGGCACGCCAGAGAATCACTTGGTTGCCGGCCATCTTCCCGCTGGTCCCTTGGCACGCGCCAGCGAAGCTGCAACCGCCGCCTCAAGTCCAGGTAACTCCGCCTTTCGAAAGCAGGCTGATTACTGTTGATACGGTCCCCTTCACCCCTCAATCGCCCGCGCGAATACGTTAGGGCAGTTGTGCAACCCGTGCTTGTGTCACTTCGCGAGCCTCACGGCGGCAACTCCGAATCCGCCCAGCTTGAAGGTTGATCCCGCAATCGAGCTTGAGGCTGGCGGGTTCGAGCCGGTCGTCAGGTCGATCATTTCGACCTTTGCTCCCCCGGCCTCGGGCAGGCTGACCTCGAATTCTCGATCGCGCTTGTTCACCAGCAGGAGCTTTCGTTCTCCACTGGGACTCACAAACGCCTGCGTCATCACGTACCCCGAGTCGCTCGAAGCCTCCACAATCTTGTCGCCGGGCCGGAAGTTGTCGAGGATTAACTTCAGGACCCAGTATCGCGGGTTGGGTTGAGCGGTGTCCCAATCAAGCAGGGCGATGCTCGGCCACAATCCGGGAGCAGAGGGTATGCCCGATTCGCCGGCCGCATCGATGCCGAGCCGCGCCAGTCCCGCGAAAACATAAGCGTAGGTCGCCGCCGAGAGACTCCAATAGGAGGGCCGGATGGGTTTGAAGACGTAATCGGGGCTGGTCTGCGACCAGTCGTCAGGAAGCATCGTTCCGATCTCATTGACCATTGTGCCCGTCTTCGGTGATAGCATCTTTCGGATGGTTTCAATGTAACCGACGATTTCCAGGAACTTGTCAGCTTGGTTGAAATACGTGAACTGTTGAGCTTCCGGGGGTTCGTCCGCGTTCGGCACGGCGTAGAAGTGGTAAGAGATCATATCGAGTGGAATCCCAGGTTGGTGATGCTTGGGATTGAGAAAGTAGGTAAGGTACTCCGGATGTCCGACGATATAGGAATGTGAGATGCCCACAAACTTCGTCTGCGGTGAGACTTTGTGAATGGCTTGCACCACGGCGTCGTAAAGCTTGGTGTAGGTTTCGGCGCTAAACCCGTGCTCGAGGTCGGGTTCATTGAACACTTCCCAATAGTCCACCTTGTAGTGATGTCCTGATGGGTGCCATTTCCCCAGCTCATCCGTAAAGCCGCCTTTCACATGCCAGGCGACAAGGCGCGCAAAGTAATCGGCAACCTCGCGAAAAGTGGGATCGCGGAGCTCAGTACCTTGCCCGTAATGCCACGCTTCTTTCCTCGGATCCGCCGGGTAGCGGACCGGTTCGGCCGTCTTGAACATCCATGCCGGGATGGTGGTGAAGTTCAGCACCACGGGATGCCCCTCGAGCGCTTTCATGACATCCTCGGTCACCGGATCGATGAGAGAGAAGTCCCATGACGTTGTGGTGGCAGTGGGGGGTTCCAGTTCTGCGACGCCGAGGTGGGGATAAACGTACCCCGCTCCTGTGTACCGCACCTCGTCAGCACCAAGATCCTTGAGCCTCTGAAGCATTTGATCGTGAAGCGGGGCGCCGCGCATCAAAGCTGGCGACGCGCCTATCAACAGAGTCGGCGTTGTCTGCGAAACACGGATGACCCGGTCCCAGTGAACCTGAACCTTGACGGGCTGTTCTCCCGCCCAAATAGTGGAAATGCCGAAGAACAGAACGAGCACGAAAGCGGAGGTCACACGTGCAGCACTCAGGAGGCCCAGCAGGAGCCGAAGCCGTCGCTCCCCCAGATGTCCCAACTGCCAGCGGTGGAACTCCTCGATGGGCCCATCGAGTTTCGCGAGGATTCGCAAACCTTGGGGGGCGATTCGCACCGTGATGACGCGCCGGTCTTTGCTCTCGCGCGCCCGCACGATAAGGCCACGCTTTTCCAGGCGATCCAGCAGGCGAGTGATATCCGGGTCGTGGGTGATCATGCGCTCCGCCACCTCTCCGCAGCACAGGCCGCCGGGTCCGGCGCCGCGAAGAATCCGCAGCACGTTGTATTGGGTGGCGGAAAGCCCCGAGCGCTTGATCGCCTCCTCTGCGCCGCGCGCCAGGAGGTCCGCCGTCCGCTGGAGGTCGAGATACGCTTCCTGCTCCAGGCTGGGCGAAGGCTTGCGTGGCTTGGTGGCGCTTTCTCCTTTTGCCATGCTTCAACTATAGGCGTTATAACGATTATTGTCAAGAGGACTAGTCAGCCTCGTGAGTATCGCTCCGCTCGGGAAAAGTGGCTGGCGCGGCAGAGGCAAGAGACGGCCCGCCTGAGCGGGTGGCTTGGCGCATGAATGCCGGGACTGGCGCCTTCACGACCGTTCGAGCGTGATGCTGCCCGGGCTTACTGCTCGCCGGCTTCGCGCCGCAAGGCTTCGCGCAAGAGCATCTTGATGTAGGTCTGGTAGCCGATGCCTTTTTGCGCAGCCAATCCGCGTGCCGTATCGATATCTTGGGTCGCCAGCCGCATGGTGACCGGCTGCGTGCTCGCCCGGGCGGCGGCTTGCCGCATGGTCAGCGTGGAACCCTCCTGGATGCGGTGAGCCACGATCGACTCGAGCTTTCGCCGGTGCCGGTTATGCCAGCGAGCGTCCTCTGCCTCGGAAGCAAACTTCGGAATGATTAGCTTCTTCTTGGCCATCTACGCCTGGTCCAGGAAGTAGGTGCGGTAGAGCGTATCCCGTTTGACGGGCCGGAAGCCCGCCTCTTCGATAAGGCGGCGGAGCTGCTCCTCGCTGGAAGTGCGGGTGACGCCCGCGGCGCGAACCACGTTCTCCTCGATGAGGATGCTACCCACATCGTTGCCGCCGAAGCGCAGCGCGATCTGGCAGATCTTGTGGCCCGGGGTAAGCCACGAGGCCTGGACGTTGAGGATGTTGTCCAGATAGATGCGGGACACGGCAAGCGTTTTCAGGTAATCGACGGCGCTGGCTTCCTCCTTCACGAAGTTGCCGAGCGAGGTGTTCTCGCGTTGGAAGAGCCAGGGGATGAAGGCCGTGAAGCCGCCGGTTTCCTCCTGCAGTTGGCGGATGCGCGCGCAGTGGCTGATGCGATGCTCGAGCGTTTCTCCGCAGCCGAACATCATGGTAGCGGTGGTGCGCATACCGAGCTGGTGCGCGGTGCGATGCACCAGGAGCCACTCCTCAGTGGTGCACTTCAGCCGTGCGATGCGCTGCCGCACCTCGTCGTCCAGGATTTCCGCCCCGCCGCCGGGGATGGAATCCAGGCCGGCATCCATGAGACGCATAATCGTGTCACGAACATTCATGCCGGAGACTTCGGCGATGTTCAGAATCTCCGGAGCAGAGAAGCAGTGCAAATGAAAGAGGGGGTAACGCTGCCGGATGCTGGAGAGCAGGTTCTCGTAATATTCGATCTTGAGGTCAGGGTGAAGGCCGCCTTGCATGAGGATTCCCGTGCCACCCAGGGCGAGCGTTTCATCGATCTTCTCGAAGATCGACTCGAGCGGTTGGATGTATCCCTCAGGCGAACCCACCGGCCGGTAGAAGGCGCAAAACGAGCAGTACTCCGTGCAAACATTGGTGTAGTTAATGTTGCGGTCAACGATGTAGGTGACCACACCTTCAGGATGGAGCCGCTTGCGCACGGCGTCAGCCTCAAAGCCGATGCCGAGCAAATCATCGGACTTCAGCATGTCGAGAGCTTGCGCGGGACTTAAAGCCATGGCGAAAGTCCTTATCCTAGGATGCAGAAAAACCCGTCTAACCTGTCATTCCGAGGAGCCGCAGGCGACGAGGAATCTCGCCAGTCCTTTGTTTCCAGAGCGAGATTCCTCGCGGAGTTTACCCTGAGCGGGCAGAGCGAGATCCTTCGCTGCGCTCAGGATGACAGCGAAGGGCTCGGAATGACAGCGATTACAAAGGTTTTCAGCACCCTGCTAGACGAAGTACAATTCCTTTTCGACCGGTATGATGCCCACCTCGCGCGCCAGCTTGAAAAAGAGGCGCAAGCCCTTGCAGTTCTCCTCATCCAGAGAATAATCGATATTCTCGGTCAAGTAAACTTTAACATCCGCAGGTTCCATATTGAGCTTCAGCGCGTATTCAGCGGCGATGTCATCAATGTGAGCAAGGCCGAACTCCCGCGACGCTTCGAAGTCTTTCCGGCACTTGGAGAGGTTCTTATCTTCATGGCCCGCCCAGAAGGCGAAGACGAACGGCAATCCCGTAAACTTCTTCCATTCTGCGGCAAGGTCATAAACCTCCGCCGAGCCGCGATAGGTGAGCGCGGGATCGCCGATCACGAGCGCCGAATCAGCGCGCTTCAACATCTCGTGCGGTTGCGGGGCGGAGGGAATGAGGTTGACCGTGCGCGAGTAAAACTTGCCCATCAGGATGCGAAGAAACGCTACGGATGTTCGCGAGGAGGTGTCCACTGCAACGCTCTGGATTTTTTCGATAGGGACCTTGCTCAAAAGAAGTACACTACGGACGCGCGATTTCGAAGCGATGGAGATGCCGGCGATAATCTGCATGCGGTCCATGCGCTGGTACTCGATGACGGGGATAATGCCGATATCTGCATTCCCGTCCCGCACCGCGTCCGCGCAATGGGCCGGAGTGGCGAACTGGAGTTCGTACTTGCCCTGCTGCGGGCCATGGAGCATGCCCCAAATCAGCGGCACACTATTAAGGTACTGAACGACGGAGATTCTGAGGGTAGACATATAGATCACAGCCAAATTGAAACCACAATTCTATCCCAACGTTCGGTTCTGTCAAACTCCACGCGGGCGGATATGACCCGAGTTGATACTTGGAGCTGTTGCCGTGCTGCACGGACGCGTGCGACGCGCAAAGCTGTCATCCTGAGCGCAGCGAAGGATCTCGGCAGTTCGCGAGAAGAATCCACTGGCCGGAGGTACAAGCAAACTGCGGGGATTCTTCGGCCCCCAAAGAACGCGGTCCTCAGAATGACATGGGGCATGGCCGGATTCCGAGCCGGCGCTTCGAGGCAAAACTTTTCTTCTTGCCTCCGCATCACATGTTCTGCGATTTTAGAGGAGCGCCAGCGCCGATGGCGAAAGGTTGGGTGGGCGGTCCGGAGCCGTGGCGTGTGCGCAGAAAAGGCGCAAGCTTGGAAATGAAGCGCTGATCAACCACCCCTGACCCCTCCTTACCAAGGAGGGGATCGCGTGCGCTGCGCAAGGTGGTAAGGAAACTTGAGCGACGAGAACACACAATTCTGGCTGGGGCTGACGAAGCTCGAAGGTCTGGGTGTACGCGGCGCGCACAGGCTGGTGGAGCATTTCGGTTCGCCGCAGGCCGCCTACATGGCCTCGCTGACGGAGCTTGAAAGCTGTGGAATTCCGGCGCGCGTGGCGCAGTCCATCTTTGCACAGGCGGGATTGAAGGAAGCAGCCAGAGACCTCGAAGCCTCCGCCAAAGCGGCTTGCCAGGTTGTGGCGTACTCCAGCGACGATTATCCTCCGCGGCTCAAACAAATCCCCGACCCGCCGTTGGTCCTCTATGTTCGTGGGGATGTCAAGGTGCTTTCGCGTTATGCGCTGGCCATCGTCGGCACGCGGCGGCCGACGGCTTATGGCAGCCAGGTGGCGCAGCGGCTGGCGCACGACCTGGCGCAGAGGCAGTTGGTAATCGTGAGCGGGTTAGCTCGGGGTATCGATTCTGCGGCGCATCGCGGCGCCCTCGAAGCAGCGGGAAAGACGGTGGCGGTTCTGGGCTCGGGGATTGACGTGATTTATCCCCGCGAAAATAAGCGGCTGGCTGAACAAGTCGCCGAGTGCGGCGCATTGATTTCGGAATTTCCGCCCGGCACTTCACCCGCTCCCGAGAACTTTCCCATTCGCAACCGCACGATCAGCGGACTTGCGCTGGGCGTAGTGGTTGTGGAGGCGGCGGAATACAGCGGC
The DNA here is from genome assembly GCA_049698675.1 of Terriglobia bacterium. GTDB lineage: Bacteria > Acidobacteriota > Terriglobia > UBA7540 > UBA7540 > CAVROP01. Next base: position 410 of record JBAVYG010000059.1, on the reverse strand, counting down.
TCCCTGATTACAGCGCGCCTGGCCCTCGAGCAGAACCGTGAGGTGTTCGCCGTGCCGGGCAACATAACTTCGGCGCAGAGCTTCGGCCCCAATCACCTGATAAAGCAGGGCGCCAAGCTCGTGGATGAATGGATGGATGTCATCGAAGAGTTCCCTAGGGAAATCCGCATGCAACTTCTCCCTTCCGTGGAAGCATCGGATGAAGCTGCAGCTCAACCTCAGACGGGGTCGCTTTTTGAACAGTCCTTGACGCCGGACCAGAAAGCGGTGTTTGATGTGTTGCGCGCCGACCAGCCCCTGTTTGTGGATGCGATACTGACTTCGGCGTCGATCTCACAGCCGCGGGTGATGACGGCGCTCCTGGAGCTTGAAATGGCGGGAGTGATCCGGCAGTTGCCGGGAAAGAACTT
>JBAVYG010000058.1:0-6977 GCA_049698675.1 Terriglobia bacterium | reverse complement strand
GCCAAGGAAATAACCCCTCACCCGGCCCGCTCCGGCTGATGAAAGCGCCGGCAGCGGGCCACCCTCTCCCCCAAGGGGGAGAGGGCTAGAGCTTGTACATTGCTTGTACACTCCGGCCTTGATGTAGTCTGACGCTGCAGGAGGCTGCGCAAGGCCGGAAAACCGTAACACAAAGGTAGAAACTGCAGACACGCACGTTTCGCCCGTGAGGAGAAGACACTGAAGCACTATCCATCGAAGAGAGCGACCGAAGGCGGGCCCGGATTGCGCCGGGTGGCTCTGCTCATCATCTTCCTACTGGCCAGTGCGGCTGGCGCGCTGGGGGCGGCTGAAGAAACCGCGTCCCCGGCATTGCAACTGGAATATCACCTCGTCCTGACGCACCCCAACTTGCACCTTGTGACCGTCGAGATCACAGCCGGCAAGGTCTCGGGCGATTCCCTCGACTTCGTCATGCCTGCCTGGTCGCCGGGCCGTTATGCTATTTACGACTTCGCCAAGAACGTGCAGGAATTCGAGGCCACCGGCGCGCAAGGCCAGGCGCTGGCTTGGACGGACCTCGACAAGCAAACCCGGCACGTGGACGTGCGCCAGGCTGGCGGAATCGTCAGGGCGCGCTACCGCGTTTTCGCCAACGACCTTAACGGTTCCTTCTCGCAGTTTGACAAAACGCACGCCAACTTGAATGGCCCTTCGATCTTCATGTATATCGCCGGGCACAAGTCCGACCCGCTCACGCTGACCGTGGACGCACCGCAGGACTGGCAGTTGATAAGCGGCTTTTCCGAGTCCACAAACGAGCGGACCTTCCATGCGCCTAATTACGACCGCTTGGTTGACACTCCCATCGAAGCTTCCACCCACATGAAGCTGGCGCAATTCCAGGAGCAGGGGAAGACGATCCGCGTCGCGGTGCACGCTTATGACGAGGATGACACCGACACCTCGAAGCTCCTCGAGGGCCTCAAGAAGATTGTGCACGCGGAAATGGCAATGATGCCTGCCCCGGATTTCGAGCGCTACACTTTTATTTTCCACTTCGCCCCCGACATTTCGATGGGTGACGGGATGGAGCATCTGAACTCCACCCAGATCATCGTGCGGGGAAGCCTTAGCAGCAGCCTTGACGAGGCGCTCGAGACCGCGGCGCACGAGTTCTTTCATCTCTGGAACGTCAAACGCCTGAGGCCCGCCGAACTCGGACCCTTTGATTACACTCGCGAAGTCTACACGCCATCCCTCTGGTTTGCCGAGGGGGTGACCACCTATGTGGGTTATCTCAGCCTGTTGCGTTCAGGCCTGTGGACACGGGAGAAGTTCCTCGGCCGCCTGTGCGATGAGATGCGTGACCTGGAAGAAGAACCGGGACGGACGCTGATGTCCGCCGAGAGCTCCAGCTTCCACGCCTGGTTCTACGACCGCTCGCCGCAAATGCAGGAGACCAACTTCGCCAATTCCACCATCTCCTATTACAATAAGGGTGCGCTTCTCGGCATGCTTCTGGACCTGGAGATGCTGTCCCGGACACAGGGCGCAAAATCCCTCCTGGATGTGTTGTCGTCGCTTTACCACAAGTTCTACGAGACGCCGCCCGCAACTTATTACGGCCCGGGCCACGGTTACAACGAGCAAGACATCCTCGAAGCAGTGAATGAAGTTGCGGGGAGCGACTTCACACCCTTCTTCGAAAGCTACGTTCGAGGGACTGCGCCGCTTGCGTACGGCAGGGCGCTCGGTGGGGCCGGACTCGCTTTGCGGATCAGTGTTCCCGAAGGCGCGCCGCCGGGAATCGGCATAACTGCCCTACCGGACAACCGTGGCGTCAGAGTCTTCGCCGTCCGTCCGGGTGGGGCCGCTGACCGCGCCGGGCTCGGTCGCGCTGACCTGCTGATTGCAGTCGATGACCAATCTCTGGTTACGGCGGATTTGAGTGAACGCCTGAAAGCCTATCCGCCGGGGGCAAGCGTCCTCTTCACGGTCGAGCGCGACGGACGACAGGAAATCATCAATCTGACTCTCGAGCCGCCGATTCCGAACTCGTACTCGATTCAGGAACTGCCCGCCGCCACGCCCGCGCAGACCGCGATTCGCGATGGGTGGCTCAAGGGAAAATGAATTTTGGATTTTAGATTTTGGATTTTGGATTAAGCGCCACGGAGAGCGAGAGATGAAACTAAAAACTGGAAATCGGAAACTAGAAGACAAAGCTGCCATTTTCCAGTTTCTAATTTCCAGTTTCTGCTTTCTGCTTTCTAGCTTCTGCTTTCTAGTTTCCTTGACTGTGGTGTCGACAATACTCCTTGAGGCCGCCGCTCCCTATCCGGACTCTGCCGAAGCGTTGGTAGATGCCGGCCACTGGAAACGGGCGCGCGCAATTGTGGAGCCGCGCGCCGCCGCCAACCCGCGCGATGCCCAGGCGGCTTGCCTGCTCTCACGAATAAAGCTGGCTTTTGGCGATTTGGATGGCGCGCTGAAACCCGCCCAGCAGGCCGTGGCGCTCGAGGACGGAAACTCGAACTATCACTTCCAACTTGCGCAAGTTTACGGGGAGATGGCGGCAAGCGCCAGCATGTTTGCGGCCGCAGGTTTGGCCAAAAAGTTCAAGGGCGAGTTGGACGCTTCCCTCGCCCGCGACCCCAAGAACCTGGAGGCGCTGGATGCTTTGATGCAGTACAGCTTTCAGGCGCCCGGAATCATGGGGGGCGACAAGGGAAAGGCCCACGCCATTGCTGAGAAACTGGTGCAACTCAGCCCCGTGCGCGGATACCTGGCGCAGGCTGAGCTGGCCCGAGAAGCAAAAGACTTTGCCAAAGTCGAAGAGTGTTTTCTCAAAGCCGTCAAGGCTGATCCGAAGAACTACGAGGCGCAGACCGCGCTCGCAGGCTTTTACACGCAGCCCTCTTACAGGAAGACGGAATGGGCTGAAAAGCATGCGCGGGAAGCCGTGCGGCTCGATCCCTCGCGGGCGAAGGGCTATTCCATCCTGGCGAAGGTTCTTGCCCTCGAAAAGCGATGGGGTGAACTCGAAGCCGTTCTCTCCGCCTCCGAAAGAAATGTCCCCGACGACCTCGACCCATACTTTGAGGCTGCGGACGCTTTGCTGGAATCAGGAGTTGACCTCAAACGAGGCGAGACCTATGTGCGGAAATACCTTGCGCAGGAGGCTGAAGGAGAGGAGCCGGACGCAGCTCATGCTCACCGGCTGCTGGGACTGATTCTGGAAAAGCAGGGCCGAAGTGCGCAAGCCGTTTCCGAGCTGGAGGCTGCGGCTCAGATGAATCCCCGCTTCAAAGCGGCGAGAGAAGATCTGAAGAGAGTAAAGAGCGGCTTGCGATAAGGCTAGCCACTTCTCGCGCGCCGCTTCAAATAGACGATCAATCCCACCAAGGCGAGCACCGCAACCAAGCCCAGCGTGACGCGGTGGAAATCCTTGATGACGTGAGCCAGGTCGTACCAACTGTTTCCAAAAAGAAAACCTACGCAACCAATCGCCGTGGCCCAAATCACCGCCCCCGTGAAATTGAAGAGGAGGAAGCGCAGGTAGGGCATCTTGAAAAGTCCGGCTAGCGGTCCCGCGAATACCCGCAGCCCGGTGATGAAGCGACCGGTAAACACGGCCCAGTGACCGTGCCTCAAAAAGAGCGCCCTGGCGTTCTCAAACCGGCGCGCCAGGAACTTGAAGCGCTTCACGTACCGATCGAAGAAGGCGTTCCCTCCAAAACGACCCAGCGTGTACCCGAGGCTGTCGCCGAGCGTCGCTCCGGCAATTGCTGCCCCGATCGCCCAAACGAGTTGAATTTGGCCTTGGTAAGCGAGGAACCCGGCAAACAGCAGGACGGTTTCACCCGGCAAGGGCAGGCCACCGTTTTCCAGCATCACGCCGAAAAACACCACCCAGTACCCATACCGGGCGAAGAAGTCCGCTAAAGTCTGGAAGATCGATTCAATCACCGGTTATGGAATTATGCACGAATGTTCCCACTTTGGGGATACTTTATCTGTAGCGCGGGCGTCCCGCCCGCTGTGGCGGGAGCGTCCCGCTCCCGCTGCCGGGGATTCACTCTCCATCACTGAATAGAGTGCTTGATCGAGGGCAGAGGCACGCGCAAGCGCGCGGGCAGGATGCCCGCGCCACAGCGGGCGAGACGCCCGCGCTACGAATTATTTCTGGACAGAACGTTGCTTCGCGAGGCGGAGCTTCAATTCTTCGAGCTCCCTCTGCAGCTTGGCCGCCTGGTCGGCATCGAAGTCAGTCGATGCCGCCTGGGGCCAATCCTTGAGGGCGCGTTCCCATTCCTGTTCGGCCAGGGTTTCTTTGCCCATCTGCAGGTAAAGGTGACCAAGATGTTCATGGATGGTCGGATCGTCGGACATTAACCGCGCGGCCTGTTCCAGTGGCGGCTCGGCGAGGTCGCAGCGATTCATCTTATAGTATGCCCAGCCCAGGCTATCCAGATAAGCTCCGTTGTTCGGTTCCAGTTCCAAAGCCTTCTGGATGTATTTAACGGACTCCTCCAAGCGCACTCCCCGGTCCGCGAGCATGTAGCCGAGATAATTCGCCGCCGAAGCATTTAACGGATCGACCGCAAGGACTTTCTTAAATTGCTCTTCGGCCAGGTCGTATTTCTTCTGACGTTCATAAATGGACGCGAGCATGAAGCGCGAGTACTCTTGCTCCTCGGGCTTTGAGCTGTACCCAAGCGCCTTGTTGACGGCCTGTTCCGCCTCGGCAAACTGCTTTGCCTGAGAGTACACTTGCGCGACGGAGAGGTAAAGTTCCCGGTCAGCAGGCGTATTATTCATGAGCCCCTGAAGCTGATTCACGGCTTCGCCAACCCGCCCCATTTCGCCCACCACGTAGGCGCGGAGAATGCGCAGCGACCGCTCCGCCGGAAATTTCTGCACCGCCGAATTCACTTCATCCAGGGCCTTCGGCAGTTGGTGAGTCAGGCGCATCGTGTCCACGATAAGCTCTTCACCACGTGGCGCCTGCGCTTTACCGAGCGCCACAATCTGCTGGAAGGCCTGCAAGGCGGGCTGGTATTTCCGCTGCGTGCGGTAAATCAAACCCAGCCGCTCGAGGAAGATAGCGCGATTGTTCGCCTCGCCAGGAGTGTATTGACCCCCTGCCTGCTCCGAACTCTTGACGAGTCCCTGCAAAAGCTCGATGGCTTTGTCCTGGTTGCCGGCCGCATCCTCAAGCAACGCCTGCTCGTACTGGATTTTCATGTCGTACTGAATTTTGGTGTCCGCTGGCTGCGGCGACGTCCTGGCGCGCTCGAGCTCCTTTCGGGCCTGGTCGAACCGCCCTTCCTGTCGATCGAGTTGTGCCAGCCGGAGGTACGTTGACCCATCATCAGGATCAGCCTTCAAAATCTTCTCAAACTCCGTCCGCGCGGCCGGAGTGTTTCCCATGTCCATCAAGGCGTCCGCGTAAGACCGGCGAAGTTCCTGATTCTCGGGGTCTTTCGCCAAGGCCTTTTCGTAGGTGGCCACGGCAGATTCGAAGTCGTGCTTCTGGCTGTAGGCGTAGCCCAGCATTGCGAGCAGCGACGGATCCAGATCATCCTCGGGGATCTTCTTGAGCAGTTCCACCGCCCCCGCGTAGTCGCCTTGCTCGAAGTAAAGCTGCGCCAGACTGCTTAGGCCGCCTTTCGAATCAGGGTCCACATTCAGGACCTTCTTAAAGGCCTCCTCGGCCTTCTGATCCTGGTTGTTCAATTTGTATAGGCGTCCGAGAACCTGCCACGAATCCGTATCTGAGGGTTCCAGTCGGGTAAGGGCCTCCATGTGTTCGATGGCTTTGTGGAGGTTTTCACTGTTGGTCTTTTCGGTCTGGCTCTCACCTAGCATGTGCCAGTAAACCCGGGCCAGTAGCCGGTGGGCATCGGGGTAGTTGGGGTCGGACTTCAAAACGTCTTCCGCTTCATGAATCGCGTCACCGACGCGGGAAACCCGCCAGTAGAGCTCGGCCAGCTCAACCCGCAAGAATAATGATTCGGGGTCGGCGGCGATGGCCTGTTTGTACTCGGAAACAGCCCGGTCAATGTAGTCGGTGCGGTTGTACACACCAGCCAGTTCCTTGTACCGCCTCGCCAGCATGAAGTGGTAATAAGCTTGGGCGTGGTCCGCGACTGCAGGCAGCGCCTCTCCCGACGCTTTGGCCGCGCCTGATGGGCCGGAATCCTGGGCCGCAAAAAGAGCCATGGCCCCCGCCAAGAAAACGCCGACTCCAACCCCAAGTCTTTTGCCAAGTTTATGCATAGTCCCTTTCTGCCCCGCTTAGTCTCCCAGCATTAGATGCAAAATTATCCCATACGGGTTTCAAAGTGTCAAAGATTGGCCCGCCCGGGGCAGTGACGTCGTTTGGAATTCCATCCCTTACGAACCGCCGGTCATTGCCGTCCCGCCTTGGTGCTAAGGCCAATGATGCCGCCTTGGAGCGGATAATTCCCATCCTCCTGTACTTGCCTTTTTGCTGTCACTCTCTCACTTCGTTTTGGCTTTTTTGCGTGTTTGCAGCACGTTTTTCCAGTTCGTTTTGAGTTCGTTTGGGTTCGTTTTTTTGACACTTTTGTTGATTCTAAAGGACTTGTTGGGTTCGTTCCGTTAAATTTAACATCTTTTTGCATTTCCACGCCTTTTTCTGTCCCCTGCGGGCCGCTCTCGAGTCTCCTTCCCGCGCTCTCTGCCGGCGCTCTTCATAAGCCACCATAAGTAGGCTACCACTTCCCGAGCCGCGTGTCAAGAGCAAGGTCGAAGGCCAGAAGCTTTGCACCTTTGGTTCAGTAGCTTGCAAACGCTGCGCGAGCGGGTCCCCGGAAAATGTCGAGGATGGATTTACGCAAAATCTAGTGTCCTGAATCAGAAGTTCGTTAAATAAGTCAGCCCGCGGAGCGGGCGGAAGAATGTAGCCCACGGCGCAAGCCGTGGGTCGGCGAGCCCTCCCTCACCCCCGTCCCCTCTCCCGCTCGGGC
>JBAVYG010000057.1:0-2087 GCA_049698675.1 Terriglobia bacterium | reverse complement strand
ATTCCAGCGCGTCCACCGGGCAGGCGTCCTCGCACAAGCCACAGAACATGCAGCGCGAAAGGTCGTAGGTAAAGGTCGTCAATCGCTTCTTGCGGTCCTCGCTCCGCGCCCATCCCACCACAATCAGGTTTTCCGGACAAGCCAGCGAGCAGAGGTTGCAGGCGATGCAGAGTGTCTCGCCGGTTTCCGGGTGGTTGTTCAGGCGCGGGGCGCCCCGGTAGCGTTCTGCGACCACGGGGCGCTCCAGCGGATACTGTTCGGTGCAGGTAGCGCTGGGGCGCTGATAGGAAAACGTCAGCCTCAGGCCCTTAACGAGGTCAACCAGGAATACGCGACGAACAAGATCAGTCAATCCCATCGGCGTTATCCGCCCAACCCAGCAGCCGGAGTGCTCGGCGAATGGAAACCCACAAAGTATCGGACCAACGCAGTCACAATGACGTTCCCCAAACCTATCGGAATCATCCAGCGCCAGCCAACGTTCATGAGCTGGTCATAGCGGTATCGCGGGAAGGTGGCGCGATACCAGATGAACGCATAAAGAAGAACCAGCACCTTTGTCGCAAACCAAAAAATCCCCTGAATGGCATTCAACACCACAGGGAATGCCACCATGCCGGCCAGCACAACGCAGGTAAGTGCCAAAGCAATGAAAAAATATCGCTCCAACCGAACCAGACTCTTCAGCCCCAGCCAAAGGATAAACGCTGCCGCGCCGAGAAATGCCACGACTGGCGCGAACTTCAGGAAATCCAGTGCCCGAATGTTCGTAAAAGGTCTAAGCCATCCCCCCAGGAACATAGTGACGGCGACGGACGAGACCACCACCATATTGGTGTATTCAGCTACGAAGTAAAGGCCAAAGCGGAAACCACTATATTCTGTGTGGAAGCCCGCCGTGAGTTCCGACTCCGCCTCCGGCAGATCAAATGGGTTGCGGTTCGTTTCAGCCACCGAAGCAATCAAATAAACGAAAAATGCCACCGGCTGGAGAAAGATGTTCCACACGCCCATTTGCTGCTGGCGATTCACGATCTCCACCATGCTGAGAGAATTCGAAATCAGCAGCACGCCCACCAGCGCCATGCTCGCAGCCACTTCGTAGCTCACCAATTGTGCTCCAGACCGCAGCGCTCCGAGGAGCGGGTAATGGCTGTTCGATGACCAACCCCCCAGGATGATGCCAAAAATCCCCAAGGAGGAAACACCCAGAATGAAGAGGAGGCCAATATTGATGTCGCTGATGAAAAAGTTTCCGGCAAATGGGATGACGGTGAAGACGGCGAAGGCTGCCGTCACGCTAATCACCGGCGCCAGCAAGAAGACGAACTTGTCTGCTCCTGCCGGAATAATATCCTCCTTCAGGAGGAGTTTGATGGCGTCGGCAACGGGCTGAAGCAGGCCCCAAGGCCCGACCCGCATGGGGCCCAGCCTCGCCTGCATGAAAGAGAGGACCTTGCGCTCCACGTAGACGAGGTAAGCCACAATCCCGGCAACCACCGCAAACACAATCAGGATCTTGATGGTCGCCAGGATGAGCGGATGGACTTGGAAAAAGTCAATTGCGTTTTGGGCCATAACCTTTATCGAAACTCGAAATTCGAAACTCGAAAATCGCCAGGCACACATCGGATTTCGAATTTCGGATTTCGAATTTCGGATTTCGAGTTTCGAGTTTCGGATTTCCCATTACCGGTCCACTTCCCCGAGCACGATATCCAGCGTTCCAATTATCGCCACAACGTCGGCGACGAGGTGGCCGCGGATCATGATGTCCAGAGCCTGCAAGTTTGCAAATAACGGGGGCCGAACCCGCACACGGTAGGGGTTCGTGCTTCCGTCACTGACCACAAAATATCCAAGTTCGCCCTTCGGCGCTTCGATAGAATGATACACCTCACCCACCGGCGGCTTAATCACCTTGCCGACTTTCCCGAATATGGGTCCGGGAGCAAGACGTTCCACGCACTGGCGGACAATGCGCACGGACTGCCGCATTTCCTGGATCCGAACGATGTACCGATCGTACGTATCGCCGTGCGTGCCCGTGGGCACTTCGAATTCCACTTTGTCGTAGGCCTCATAAG
>JBAVYG010000056.1:0-5580 GCA_049698675.1 Terriglobia bacterium | reverse complement strand
GATATGCATGGCCATGATTTTGGGCGTTTCCCCGACGGTTTGCCGCTCGCAGGAAACATCGGTGAGAGTTTGGGAGGAATCCGTTAGCCTTCCTACTTACCTGATCGGAGCCCCCCTTACAACTCCTATGTTTTACCACGGTAGGGCCTACCAGGGCGCCCAGGGACACTTTTACCCTTATCCAGTCCAAGATAAGCTGACATATGTTCGTGAAAACAAGGCCTACAAAATCCTCTATCTGGAAAACAAGTACGTGAAGATCGGCGTTCTTCCCGAGATCGGCGGGCGCGTTTTCTACGCCCTGGACAAGACAGACAACTACAAGTTCTTCTACAGCGCGAGTGTTGTTAAGCCTGGGCTTGTAGGGATGCTGGGTGCCTGGCTTGATGGTGGTATTGAATGGAATGTTATTCATCATCACCGACCCTCAGCTTACCTGCCTGTGCCGTACAAGCTGGAGGAAAATCCAGACGGCAGTAAGACTATCTGGATAGGTGAGTTGGAAATCAACCATCGCATGAGGTGGAACATCGGCCTAACTCTACATCCTGATAAGTCCTATCTGGAGGCCGCATGGAGGCTTATTAACGAGACGCCAGCCTCCAACTCGTTCCTCTACTTTGCCAATTTTGGGGTTCATGGGAATCCTCAATATCAAATCATGTTCCCTCCGAGTACCGAGCTTGGAACGTACCACTCCAAAACCGACTTTCTGCGCTGGCCCATCGCCGACGGTCGTTTCCAGGGAGTAGATTTCACCGGGCAGGACGTTTCCTGGTGGAAAACTCAAGTGGAGTGGATGTCGATTTTTGCCCACGACTGCACCGAAGACTGGTTCGGAGGCTACGATCATGGGAAGAAGGCTGGAGTCCTGTATGTAGCTGATCACCACGTATCGCCTGGCAAGAAGTTCTGGACATGGGGAGCGGGTGAAGAGGGTCAGATGTGGGACAAGATCTTGACCGAGCCGGCCGACGGGTCGGTGATGGAATTGATGGCAGGCTCGTACTCAGACAACGAGCCGGACTATAGCTGGATACAGCCCTACGAGGTCAAGACGGTCAAGCAATACTGGTACCCCTTCCAGCAGATTGGAGTGGTAAAGAATGCCAATCTGAAAGCTGCGGTGAATCTAGAGGTCAACTCACAAAATGTCGCCACGATCGGCTTCCAGACAACAGCGGAGTATCACAATGCCAGGGTGCTGCTTGAAGCTGGAGACAAGACCCTGTTTGAAGAAGCAATCGCTATTGACCCTGGCAAGCCATTTGTCAAAGAGCTCGCGCTGCCGGCGGATGTAAGCGAGAAGAATCTGAAAGTTTCCTTGTTCGACGGCAAAGAAGAATTGATTTCCTACCAGCCCTATCAGCGCAAGAATCCGCCCATTCCGACTCCGGCGCAGCCTCCGCCAGATCCGAAAGAGATAAAAACGAATGAGGAAACTTATCTGGCTGGTTTGAGGCTCGAGCAGTTTCATAACCCGGGAGCGGAACCTTACCCCTGGTTCGAGGAAGTATTGAAAAGGGACCCGGGGGATGCCAGGGCTAACACGGAATTGGGGATCTTGTTCTGGAAGCGTGGAATGTTCAAAGAAGCAGAAGAGAGGCTGCGGGTCGCGGTCGCCCGAGTGACTCACAATTACACCCGCGCCAGAGAGGGAGAGCCTCTCTATTACTTGGGGCTGGTGTTGAAGGCTCAGGGCAAGTATGACGGAGCCTACAATGCATTCTTTGATGCCACTTGGAGTTATGCTTGGAACTCAGCCGGTTACTATGCCTTGGCGCAGCTTGCCTGCATGAGAGGTGATTTTGCAGAAGCCTTGGGGTTTCTCCACCGTTCGCTCTCGACCAACGCCTTGAACGCTCAAGCCTTGGACCTGAAAGCGGTTGTTTTACGGAAGATGGGGCGGCCTGCTGAAGCCGGGAAAATGGCCACCGCAGCGCTCGCTGTCGATCCATTGGATGTATGGGCAACAAGAGAACTCAGCTTAGCCAGAAACGAGCAGCCCCAGCTAATCTACTTCACGCTGGACCGCTGGAATGACGACGTTCAACCGTATCTGGTAAAGGACCCTGACGAGATAAAAGCTGCCGTGAAGATAGCTGATGTTCAACCGTACCTGGAAATGGCAGTGAGTCTTGCCAATGCGGGTTTGTGGGAAGAGGGCATTTCAGTTCTCGAAGAGTTCGTCAATGCCTACCCAGACAAGTCGCGAGTCTACCCAATGGCCTACTATTGGCTTGGATATTTGAACGAGAAGGCTGGCAAGGCCCAGGAAGCCTCGCACTATTATGATCTCGCCCGCCAGATGCCTGCGGACTACTGTTTTCCATTTCGAGTTGAAGAGATTGCTGTGCTCAACCAAGCCATGGAAAACAACCCAAGCGATGCTCGCGCTCCTTACTACCTTGGGAACCTTCTGGATGACCGCCAGCCCAAGGAAGCGATCAAGGCATGGGAAAGAGCCAGGAGTTTGGATGCCAAATTCCCCATGGTGTATCGAAATCTCGCTGATGCCTACGCATGGACTGAGCAGGACTACAACAAGGCAATTGGCAGTCTCGAAACCGCGGTCTCACTCCAGCCGCTTCCGAAATTCTTAGCTGAGTTGGACGAACTTTACGAAAAGGCAGGAGTATCTCCGCAGAAGAGACTGGAGGCCCTGGAGAAACATCAGCAGGCCGTCAATGAACGGGATGACGCTCTTACCCGTGAGATCAGGCTCTATATTGAGCTTGGGAACTACGACAAGGCTCTGGGATTACTTCTTAACGGCCACCATTATACTATCTGGGAGGGAGGGCGCCAGTACCCCGCTCTTGCCTCCTATAAAGATGCGCGGCTGTTGAAGGGCCGCGACTACATGAAAGCCGGGAATTACAAAGAGGCGCTCAAGCAGTATCAGGCGGCACTGGAATACCCCGAAAGCTTTTCCGAGGGGAGGCCGACTGACGGTGGGTACGCTCCTGTGATCGACTATTTCATAGGGACTGCTTACCAGGCTTTGCACAATGCCAATATGGCCAAAACATATTTTGAAAAGGCCGCCGCTCTGCCCTCCAAGGTTTATGATCCCAGCTTCGAAACTCGGGGTCATGAGCCAGAGATTCTTTACTATCGAGCATGCGCCGATCAAAAGCTCGGACGAGCAGCCGAAGCTGCCCAGATATATGACAACCTAATCACCTTGGGGCAAGAGGCTATACGCAATAGTGGCATCGAACGACCAGATTATTTCGCGAAGTTCGGAGAGAGGGGAAGCAAGGCGGTTCGAGAGGCTCAGGGACACTACATACTGGGACTGGGACACCTCGGCTCGGGTAAATGGCAGGAAGCGAAGGCTGAACTCGAGCAGGCCGTCAAGCTGAATGTGGACCATTTAGAAGCCAAATTTCAGTTGTCAATTCTAGCTGATAAGGGGGAACCGGAGCGAGCCGCCCACCTGATGTGAGCGATTTGGAAACCTAATTTCGGTTGGTGACCAAAGGTAATTGAGTAGAGTAAGGGTCTACCCAGTGTCTGGTTGAAAGTCAAGTCGGCAGAATTCAGTTTTGCCTGCGTTCAGCCGCACGGTTTAGCTTCCCGCCGGCGCCGAGCGGCACAACTATTGGACTAATGAGACTCTCTTACTTGTGGTGGTACAAGATACAGGCCAGCTCATTCCTAATATGCCCAGTCATAAGGAGAAAAAGATAATGAACCGCCGCGACTTCATAGTCTCGACTGTCGCTGCGCCCGCGTGGTTCGGGGTAGCCGGGCGACTGTCATCAGTCAGCAATCGAGTCAACGTCACCGACTTCGGCGCTGATCCGAGAGGCATCACCGATTCAACTGCTTCCGTAAGAAGGGCGATAGCGCAACTCGGGAGATCCGGTGGCACGCTGGTGTTTCCTTCCGGACGGTATGCGCTCAGCTCATCTTCCTCGGACGAGCCGTCGATGGTGTTTAGCGAGTGTAACGATATTGAAATCAATGGAGATGGCTCAACGCTGCTGCTCTCTGGTCTTGCAAAGCCATTCGCGTTTACGAACTGCCGGAATCTTCACATTCACGATTTCAGCATAGATTATCCTCGGCCACCCTTTTCTCAAGGGAAAGTCCTCGCCGTAGGCGAGCGCTGGTTCGAGGTAAAGATTGATCCAGAGTTTCCGGTTGTCGGGGGCGAACGCGTCGAAGCATTCGCTGACTACGATCCGAAGACGAGCCTTATGGTCCAGGATGGCGTGGACTCTTACTACAACGTAACAGGCACAACCTTGGTGGAACCACAAACGCTTCGCGTCGCCCTTAAAGAGGCAGCAAGAATCAGCCAAGGGGACTATTGGTGGAACTCGAAGGACTCGCAAACTCCTCCCGCCGCCCTTAAGAACCCCGCCGCCGTTCGGGAGGGCTCGATCGTCGTGTTGCGACACCAGGTATACGGGAGTGACGCTTTCAGGCTCATTGGCTGTTCCGATGTCCAATTCGCCCACGTAAAGCTTTTCGCTGCTCCCGGGATGGGGATCCTAGCGGTTCGCTGCAGAAACGTGGCCGTCGAGGACCTGCAGGTCGACACTCCCCCGCATAGCACTCGGTTGATGTCATTGTGCTCGGATGCCACGCATTTTCATGACTGCCGTGGCACCGTTGTTCTGACCAACTGTCATTTTCGAGCTATGGGCGACGACGCCATCAATTCCTGCACATCTTACTGGAAGGTCGTCGGTCGCGTAGACTCCCGAACGATCGAGGTATATCCTTGGAATTCCGAGCCATTCGAGGCATCTGCGTTGCCGTCGAGAAAGGATCGCATTCTACTGCTGGACGGCGAGGACTACCAAGAAGTTGGTGAGCTCTCGGTTGAAGAGGCCCGCCTCCGCGGACGCTACGCACGATTGGCATTTACGGAATCAGTCCCGCCAGAATTGGCCCCAGGCACCCTGGCGTACAATCGCAGCAACTCAACGAAGACTTCTGTGCGTAACTGCGAATTCCTGGGGAACAGAGCACGTGCAATCCTCGTCCATGAGAACGCGGAGATTGTGGAGAACACCATCTCGAACTGCTCCCTGGCTGCGATCCTCATGACATCCGATCCAGACTGGATGGAGGGGCCTCCTGTCAGAAATATCCGCATCGAAAGGAACCGCTTCTCAAATTGTTACTACGCTTGGCCCGCCTCGCGGCGGGGGGCTATAACGCTCGACATATACGAGGACAAGAGGTTGCAGAGAGCCCCCAAGGCACGCATCCACCATGATGTGCAGATCATCAACAATGATTTCGCTGACACGGGTGGAGCGGCAGTGTACTGTGCGGCCGCATCGAAGCTCAATATCGCTAACAATCGAATTGCCCGCACCTGGATCGGAAATCAGCAGGCTGGTGAGCCCGACGCAATTATCCTGGTGAATGTCGCCGATTCAGAAGTAAGCAAGAACATTTCTTCAATTCCGCAGGCGATAATGCTTCAATCATGTGAACCCACAATCAAGGTCACAGGCAACACGAGATTGACGAATGAGGAAGCTTAGGGCCTTGCTGAAAGAACCGGCGATCCAGAAACTCCCCTTGTAGTTTCAACCAGGTCCGGCTGGGATG
>JBAVYG010000055.1:0-5045 GCA_049698675.1 Terriglobia bacterium | reverse complement strand
CTGTAGCGCCGGTATCTTGCCGGCCTTTGATGAACCTAAAGGAATTGCCGGCTGGAAGCCGGCGCTCCGGCAGCGCTCCAAAGACTTTTTCATCAGCATCCTGATTGAACCTCCGATACTGGGTCATGGTCGCGGCCTAGAAATATCATTCTCAGCGCGGGCACAGCGAGAAGCAGCATAACGGGGCCGACCAGCATGCCGCCCACGATCACCGTGGCGAGCGGACGCTGCACCTGGCTGCCGATACCCGTGGAAATTGCCGCGGGAAAGAGGCCGATGCAGGCCGAAAGCGCCGTCATCAGCAGTGGGCGCATGCGGGTGGTTGCGGCGCGGAACATCGCGTCCACGGGCGCAAAGCCTTTAGCCCTTTCGTGTTCGTAAAAAGTAATCATCAGGATGCCGTCCATGACGGACACGCCGAAGAGCGAGACGAAGCCGATGGCGGCGGAGATGCTGAAATGGAGACCTGTGATATAGAGCGCAAGTATGCCGCCCACCACTGCGTCAGGTATGCCGGCGAGCGCCAGAAGGGAGTCGCGCACGTTATTGAACAAGCCGTAGAGCGCCCCGGCAATCAGCACGAAGCTGAGCGGCACAATGATCTCCAGACGTTTCTTGGCTTCCTGAAGGTCTCCGAACTCCCCGGCCCAAACCAGCCGGTATCCGGGAGGAAGTTTCACGTTGTTGGCGATCCGCGTCTGAGCCTCCTCGACCGTCCCGCCCAGGTCGCGGCCCCGGACGCTGAACTTGACCGGGATGAAGCGCTGCACGCTCTCGTGATAAACCCAGGCAGCTCCCGTATCCAGGGTGATCGTCGCCAGTTCGCTCAAGGGTATATAGGCATTGGCGCCGCTGCTGGTTTGATAGGCCACTTTGATGTTGCGGATTGTTTCGATGCTGTCGCGGTATTCAGGCGTATAACGGACGACGAGATTGAACTGCCGGTCGCCTTCCAAGACCGAAGTCGCTACGGCTCCACCCATGGCCGCTTGCACGACCAAGTTAACATCACCGGAATTGAGGCCATAGCGCGCGGCCCTGGCACGATCCACCTTGATGTTCAAGTTTGGCTGTCCGAGGACTGGGAAGATGCCGAGGTCGGCAATGCCCCGCACCTGGCCCATTTGGTCCCGGACCTGCTCGGCAAGTTTTGTGATGGTTTGGAGATTGGGACCGACGATCTTGACCGAATTGACGCCCTTGACGCCCGAGATCCCTTCCTCGATGTTGTCCTCAATGTATTGGGAGAAATTGAAGATGACCCCCGGCAGCTCGTTATTAAACTCCGCTTGAATCTGGTCGGTTAACTTCTCCTTGGTCAAGCCTCTTGGCCATTCGTCAAAAGGCTTGAGGGGTGCGAAGAGCTCGACGTTGGAGAATGGCGAAGCGTCGCTGCCGTCGTCCGGCCGGCCATGCTGGGAAAGCACCGTAAGGACTTCGGGGTGTCTCAGGAGGATCTCGCGCATCTTTCTCGCGGACGCCTCGCCGTCTTCGAGCGAGAGCGTGATCGGCATGGAAGCGCGGATCCAAAAGTTGCCTTCTTCCAAATGCGGAAGAAACTCGCTGCCGAGTCGCGGTGCTATCAGGAAGAAGGTTCCCAGAGAAAAGGCAAGTTCGATTCCTACCACGAGAAAGCGGTGATTCAGTGAAAAACGCAGCGCAGGATTGTATACACGGTGCAACAGGCGGACGACTATCGTTTCGGCTTCCTTCACGCGCTTGGGGAGCAGCATGGAAGCGATCACGGGCGTGACGGTGAACGTTGCCAGCAAGGCGCCGGCCAGGGCGTAGCCGTAAGTGCGCGCCATAGGGCCGAAGATCTGACCCTCGACTCCCTGCATGGTGAACAAGGGCACGAAAGCGGCCACGGTGATGAGCGCCGAGAATAGAACCGCCTTGTCCACCTGCATGGCGCTGATCAGAATCAGCCGCAATCGATCCGTCCATCCGTGAGCTGCCGTTGTATGTTCCGTGCTTCTCGTGGGGTCGGGCCCCCAAGAACCCCCCGCCAGACGCTGGAGCAGACTCTGTCTTTCTTCCGGGTCGCGCTGAAAATTCCGGAAGATATTCTCGACCAGGATCACGGCCGAATCCACGATGATGCCGAAATCTACCGCGCCCACGGACAGCAGGTTCGCGCTTTCGCCCTGAATCACGAGGAGAATGGTGGCGAAGAACAGCGCGAACGGGATGTTCAATCCCACGATGGTGGCGCTGCGGAGATTACCGAGGAAAATCCATTGGATCAAGAAGACCAGCAGGCATCCAAAAATCAGGTTGTGCAGAACCGTGTGCGTGGTGATGGCGATCAAGGATGAGCGGTCGTAATAAGGAACGACCCTGACTCCTGGCGGCAGACTCCCGTCGTGATTCAGCCTGTCAATTGCCTCTTTGACCTTGGGAATCATGTCGGCGGTCTTTTCCGTTCGCCTCATCACCACGATCGAGCCCACGACATCGTCCTGCTGGTCGCGGCCCAGAATGCCCAGCCTTGGCCGATGGCCGACTGACACCTTGGCGACATCCCGGACCAGCACCGGGACACCGTTGGCCTGGGCGAGAACCACATTTTCGATGTCGTCAACCTTGTAACCCTGCCTCAAATCATCATTGCCACCATCATCAATCAGGCCGACGCCGCGGATATTGATCGACTGCTGGCCAAGGCGGATTTCGCGTCCGCCGACGTTGAGGTTGGCGTTGCCCAGCGCCGTCAGGACTTGGGGCACGGTGACGCTGTAGGCTTCCAGCTTGTGAGGGTCCACCTCGACCTGGAATTCCTTCGTGGGGCCGCCCCAACTGTTGATGGCGGCGATGCCGGGAATGGTCAGCAGCCGGCGCAGGACAATCCAATCCTGAACCGTGCGCAGATTCGTGATTCCGAAATGCTTTGGACCGACCACCTGATAACGATAGATTTCCCCCGTCGAGCTGTTGGCTTGGATGGTAGGCACCAGACCGCCGGGCAAGCTAACGTTCTGTTGCATCGCCACCGATGCCTGGGCGTAGGCGAAGTTGTAGTCCACTCCATATTTGAAGGTGACGCGCACAAAGGACAATCCATAGAACGAGGTCGAGCGGATGACATCAATGCCGGGCGTGGTGTAGAGCCCAACCTCCGTGGGGAGCGTGTAGTAACGTTCCATCTCCTCAGCCGAGAGGCCCGGCGCCTGGGCGGTAATTTCCAGGATCACGGGCGTGGGGTTTGGATACGCCTCGATATTGAGCATCTTGAAAGCAATGAGCCCGGCGCCGGCAAACAACAGCAGGCCCAACACCACAATCGGGCGGCGGCTCAGGCAAAATGCGAGAAGAGCTTTGAACATGGCGGTCAAGGGTGTCATTCCGAGCGGAGCGAGGAATCTTGCTCTGATTCTTTCTTCCGCATGACGCCTAGCCATGCGCCTTACCGCAGGGCGAGATTCCTCGCTGCGCTCGGAATGACAGCGTTCACAATCGTTTTCAGCATCCGGCTAATCGCTTGGTGGCGCTTGCAGCATGTTGCTAAGAAACACGGCGCCGTCTGCCACGGCCAGTTCTCCGCGCTGCAAACCATCGAGAATCTGAACCCGGTCGTCCTTTCGCAGGCCGGTCTTGATGATTCTCTGCACGAAACGGTGGCGATCGGTTGTCACCCAAGCGGTCATCGTGCCGTCGGGTTCGCGGACCACGCCATTAGCGGGTAGGGCGGTGGCTTCCACCGGGTCGTGGACGCGAATGACGAAGTTAGCGAGCATTCCGGAATGCAGCTCATCGTTGGGGTCCGCGATCTCGGAACGGATCGTTACTCGATGCGTATTCGGATCAACCGTCTCGTAGATCTTCGAAACCTTCCCCTTAAACACGCGGTCAGGATAGGAGATCACGCGGACTTGGACGGGCTGGCCCAAGTGAAAAAGCGGGATCTCACTTTCCATGACATTCGCCAGCATCCATTTGATCGAGACGTCAGCCACCGAGTAAGGCGCCGGCAGGTTTCCCGGCTGCACCAAGAATCCAGGCTGCGCGTTCTTCGAGGTGATTTTTCCGGGAATGGGACTATGCACGACCAGGGCGGGATCGATCTTGCGCGAGGCGATCATTTGATCAATTTCGGCATCCGTCTTGCCAAAGACGCGGACGGCATCGCGCGCGGCTTTGAGCGCGCCTTCCGCGGTTTGTTGATCTGAGGTCGCCTGTTCCTTCTCTCGCTCGGCAATTCCGCCCAGACCCTGGACGCGCGCCAGTTCCTTGTTGGTCAGGACGAAAGTCGCCGCCGCGCCAATCAGCGTTGACTCAGCCTGGATGAGGTCAGGGCTTTTGATTGTATAGAGGGGCTGGTCCTTCTGAACTTGGGCGCCAAGTTGCACAATGGTCTCGATGATGGTTCCCTGATAATCCGGGAAAACTTGAACTGACAGGTCTTCGTCATAATCAATGTTGCCCACCGCCTCCTTTTCAACAGGAAACAGGTAGCTTCCCACCGGTTCGATCTTGATCGAGTTCAGTTGGCTGGGTGACAGGTCCAAGGTCGCTTCGGACGGGGACGTGTTGGATTTTGCACCTGCTTCCTGCGGCGTCTTCGCGTTTGTAGCCTGACCAGGACTGCGGCCGGATTCCAGAAGTCCCGTTGTGACAACTATCGCCGCGGCCGCCACAAACACCACGGCGAATCTCTTGCTGCCGTGAGCCGGATATTTCATCGTTTTCCTCCGACCGTCAAGCCTCCCAACTTGCTAACCCTCTCAGGTCCCTACGCTCAAAGGCCTCGGGCACTGTCTCGTAACCGAGCTACAAGGTTAAGGCTCCGGCGCGGCCGTATTCCAGTTATCTTCCGGCCAGCCTAACCCTGTCTCCCGGACACTATCGTTCGGCCAAGTTGGGCCTGCCTTTTGGCCATCGGTGCAGCGGTCGGCGGGTGGTTTGGTGCAATTGTGGGGCGGGTAGATTCTCTCTTGGAATTCAAGAGCTTTTTCTTTCTAAAAGAGGTGCAGGGGAATGCTCTTTCTTTTTTGAGCGCTCCTTCTTTTTTGAATTCAGCGAGCGACGAGAGCATGGGTCACCTC
>JBAVYG010000054.1:0-4648 GCA_049698675.1 Terriglobia bacterium | reverse complement strand
GCTGCAAGCTGAGAGCTTCATTGCTTCGTAAGCTGTCAGCCGTCAGCTTTCAGCTCTCAGCAAGCAGCCCACCGGTTCTTCCTTACCTGGCCTCTGACGGCTGATTGCTAATGGCTTTATTCGTACCGCCGATAGTGCCAGCATGGACTTTCTCTCCTGTGCGGGCGAATTGCCGATTTTCGAATGCCGATTGTCGATCAAAAACCAACACGGGGTTCCCGTCGACTCTTCAATCGGCACTTGACAATCGGGAATCGTCAATCACGCGCAGCGCAAGTCCTGGACAATTGTGCTCATGACATACTACTCGGTGGTTTTCAGGAAATTATGAATGGTAAATAGTGGATTGTGAGCCACCTCAGCATTTTGCGAGCTGTCAGCCGTCAGCTTACAGGGAATAGGGAATAGCGAACTGGACCCCGAAACCTGTTCCCTCTTCCCTATTCCCTGTTCCCCATAACCTGGCACCTGGCACCCGACACCTGACACCTATTCATACCGCAGCGCCACCATGGGGTCGACCTTCGTCGCCCGGCGCGCCGGGATGTAGCCCGCGAAAACGGCAACGGCTGCGAGCACTATGGTCACAGCAGTGATCGTCGCGGGGTCTGTGGGCTTCACCCCGTAGAGCTGGCTCGAAATGAATCGTGTTGCAGCGAAGGCCATGAGTAGACCGACGGCGACTCCGACACCAACCAGCGCGAGCGACTCGCGAAGCACCATCCAGAGCACCCGCATCTGGTCAGCGCCCAGCGCCATGCGAATGCCGATTTCATTGGTTCGGCGAGCCACCCCGCAAGCCAGGACGCCGTAGAGGCCCACGCAGGCCAGCACGAGCGCTAGGATGCCGAAGAAGCTTGAAAGCCTTGCAATCAGATGCTCCTTATTGAGACTTTCATTCACTTGTTCGCTCAGGGAAGTGATGCTCGTCACAGGCAAGTTCTTGTCCACTTCCTGAATGACCCGGCGTACCGAACCCGCGATGCTACTCGGGTCGGTCGTCGTGCGAATCTCCAAATAAGCGGCGTAGGACTCTGGACCTTCTGCTTGCGCCAGAGGCAAGAAGGCAACAGGCCAATAGTCCTGCCGGGGATCGTTGAACTTGAAATTCTTGACCACCCCCACGATTTCGACCTCGAAGGCCTTGGCTGGAGTGTCCATGGAGAATCTTCGGCCAATGGGGTTCTGCTTTTTGCCAGGTAACGCTGGGCGAAGCTCTCGTTGACCACCGCAACCTTGGGCGCGCCCTTTGTGTCGGCGGGGCCGATGTCACGACCCAACAGCAGCGTCATCCCTTCGGTCTCCGCGTAGTTCGGCCCTACCCAAACCCATTGGCAGTCCGCTGCTTCATTCGGTGGCGGGAAGTAATCCTGAACCGAAATCTGGCCGGACGAGTTGGTACCGCTCATTGGGCTGTATAGCGAGAGACTCGCCACTCGCACACCCGGTAGGGCATGCACCCTGTCCAGGAGTGCTTGGTACGAGGGGTGAAGCTGATCCTGCTTAGAGCCGGCGATGAGGGGATCAATCCCAACCTCCAGCACATGCTCGTGGTTGAAACCTAAATCCTGCTTCGCCAAGTTCCGCAGCGTCCTGACCAATAATCCTGCGCACACTAGCAACAGCAAGGACAACGCCACCTGAGAAACCACTAGGGTTTTTGGCAGGCTCCATCGTGCCCCGGGGGATGCTCCCAACGTTCCACCCTTCAGCGAGTGTGCCAGGTCCACTCCTGTGGTTCGGTACGCTGGGGCTAGCCCAAAGAGGATACCCGTCAAGAGAGAAACCGCGAGAGTAAAGCCTAAAACCCTCGCGTCTGGAGTAACGTCAAGTGGAAGACTGCTTGTTCCGCCCGCCACCATATTGACGAGTACAGTTACACCCCAGGCTGAAAGGAGCAACCCCAAGACGGCGCCCAGCAGTCCCAGCAGGATACTCTCGGTGAGCAGTTGTTGCACCAAGCGGATACGGCTCGCCCCCAACGCAAGGCGCATGGAAATCTCCTTCTGGCGGGCCGCGGCGCGAGAGAGCAAGATATTCGCTACGTTGGCGCAAGCAATCAGCAACACGAAGGCCACGACGGCCATCAAGATATGAAGCGGGCGCGAGTAGCGGAAACGTAAGTAGGAAATTCCGCTCCCACCCGGACTCAGCTTGATGTAGGAGTGCTGAATGTCGCGTTGCGCTTCGGATGAGGGATGCGGACCTGCTTGCTCGGTCAGGAACTGCCGAAAAGCTACATCCACGATCGCCTGAGCCTGCTGCAAGCTGACTCCGGGTCTGAGCCGGCCGATGAGGTTGAGCCAGTTGACATCGGGCTTTTGCAAGACCGATCCCCGGTCTGGCATCAATCGGGGCTGAAGGCTCAGGGGAAGCCAGAAATCTGCCAGGGGGCTTTCGACGCTCTCTCCGAAGAACTCGGGCGGGGTCACGCCGACCACGGCTAGCATAATGCCATTCACGTTTAGTACTCGGCCGACGACGGACCGGTCGTTGTTGAATCGACGCCTCCAATAGGCATGGCTGATGACCGCAGCGGGAGGCGCTTCGGGCCGATCATCTTCCGGTGTGAGCACTCGTCCTAGCACGGCCTGAACGCCCAGGACCGAAAAGTAGTTCCCCGAGACCAACCTTCCCCAGGCCAACTGGGCCGACTCACCTTCTCTTGCACCCTGTGAACGGACGTTAAGGTGATCCAACTCAGTGCGGAATGCGCCGATGCCCTCAAAGGAGGGATTGTTGTCGCGCAAGTGTTCGTAGAGAGGATAGGAGAAGATGTCGTAATGCTGCCCGGAGCCAAAACCTATGAATCCGCGCCTGTGACCCTCCCCGAAGAGGACAAGCTGCTCTGGCTTCTCGACCGGTAGGGCCTTCAGCATAACGGCATCAATCAGCGTGAAGATCGCGGTGTTCGCCCCTATACCGAGCGCGAGCGTCAGCACCGCCACAACGGTGAAGCCCGGATTCTTGGCCAGCATCCGCAAGCCGTAGCGCAAATCCCGAATGAGAGTTGTCATAACGCGTCCTTCCTTGAACCCTGCCATTGCCGATTGACTCGAAGAGCTGAAACTCGAAACTGGAAAATCGAAACTCACCCGCCAACTCGCGATTTTCGAATTTCGATTTTCGAATTTCCATTTTCGAGGTCCGGTCTTTGCGAGTCAATCGACAATCGTCAATCGCAATCGGCAATCATTTACTTCACTGCCAGAACGACGAGCGTGGCATCGTCCTCGAAGCGCCCACCAGTGAATTTGGCCACCTCTGCCAGAATTCTTCCCTGCAACTCCCCAGCGCTGAGGCGGCGGTTTTCCAACAGCACGGTGACCAGGCGGTCTTCGCCGAATTCTTCCCCGTCCGGGCTGCTGGCTTCTGTCACTCCATCCGTGAAAAGCACGAGCCGGTCACCGGCGGCGAACTGAACCTCGCCCCTTCCATAGTTCCAATCGGGGAATAATCCCAGCGGCGGGCCGCCCTCGCCAAGGCGGAGCCACGAACCATTTCGCCGCGTCAGGATCGGCGCATTGTGCCCCGCATTGGTAAAGACCAGCCGGTTACACGAGCCGTCAAGCAAGCCATAAAAAGCCGTGATGAATTTGCCCGGCGAAACATTGCCGCAAATGATCCGATTGACTTTGGCGCAGAGTTGCTCGGACGGTACCTGCTCGGACGCCGTGGCCTTGAGCGCCGCCTGCAAGTTGGACATCAGGAGCGCAGCGGACATTCCCTTGCCTGAAACGTCGGCGATGGACATTGCGAGTTTGGTTTCGCTGAACGCATAGATATCAAAATAATCGCCACCCACGACGCGCGCCGGCAACCACGCTCCCGAAATCTCGTACCCCGCTAGTTGTGGGATTTCCTTGGGGAGAAATCCGCGCTGAACGGCTTCCACGTCTTCCAGTTCCCGCTCCTCGGCCTGCAACTCCCGGCGACGAGATGCTCCATGCTCGATCTGCGTTCGCAGGATTTCGAGAAGCTGCCGGTTGTCCCAAGGCTTCAAGACAAAGTCCCCGACTCCCAGGTGCATGGCTTCCACCGCCAACTCAACGCTGCCCCAGGCCGTCATCACGACGACAGGCAGAATGCTGTCCGAGGCCTTGATGCGGAAAAGCAGATCCAGGCCCTCTAAGCCCGAGGTGGTGTCTCGAGTGTAATTCAGGTCCAGCAGCAGGAGATCGAAATTTTGAGTCGCAACAGCCTGCAAGACCGCTGCAGGTGAGTTCACTCCTTCGGCTTCGTAGCCTTCCCCTTTGAGCAGGAAGCGAAGGGCTTCCACCACATCCGGCTGATCATCCGCAATCAAGATTCGCGCGGTGGCAGAAGTTCGGCTTTTCTTGCGATCTAGCACCAGAGTCTCCATTGGAACACCTCACTACTCGGCAAGCTCTTAGCCATCAGCTTTAAACACCGCAAGAAGCGGACCAATCGCAGAACATCTATACTTCATTCTATATGAAGGAGTTATGGGATCTGCCTAAGCAATGGTCACGTGCGGAGTGTCCGATTATGGGATTCGACTGTGCCACTTTGGGACAGGCACAGAAGCCCTCGTATTAGAGCGTCAAAGCCTCCCACCAAGCTCGCGACGAGGGGGACAACACGTGTTCTGTCTCAAACTCGAAGGCGACGCTGCCCTACTTTATGG
>JBAVYG010000053.1:0-7437 GCA_049698675.1 Terriglobia bacterium | reverse complement strand
CTTTTTTCAAACCGCCGTTCAAGGTCACGGAGATGCTCCAACCTGTTCTTTACGCCCTCCTCATGCGGGCTACCAGGCTCGCCTGCGTTTTGCTGGGTAGCCCAATAGTCCATCTCCTCGTAAACTCCCTCGAGGTTTCTTGGGTAAGGGTCGTTCAGAGTCAACTTTCGTTGCTCAGCCATGCGTTTCCGCTCCGTGAGAAACTCACAGTGTACACCGAATTACCAGGGCGTCGCCACAGCGAGTGCGGACTTGTTATAGAAGGTCCGCAGTCCTTGGGTGCGACGTCGTTGGCCATCCCCGAGGATGCGCTGCGAGAATCCATTCAGGTTCTGGAAGAAGCGCCGGAGGAGGTTCTGGGCGGGAGTTGACAGTTGTAGGGGTAGGGCTTGCCCTACCCTCCCCAATGGACAGCAGATCAATCAGGGGACGGCAAGCCGTCCCCCTACAAGTTGTGGGTCATACCTTGGAGTGAATGACGCGGAGGGCGGGCATGCCGTCGGACTCAGCGACGACCTCAATGTCATGGAAGATATTGGGACTTTCGTGCTTGAGGACGCGGCAAACTTCCACGGCCAACAGGCGGATTTCAGTGTCGGCGTGCGGGCTACCGCGAAGTTCCAAGAAGTGCCGCCAGGAGCGGCTGTTGCCGGTGACGAAGATTTTGGTTTCACAGGCGTTGGGAAGGATAGAACGTGCCGCCTGACGAGCCCACTTGCGGCGGTCGCGCGGGGCCATCTCCGGGTGCTTCTGCTGAACGTATTGGGCGGTAGCGTCCGCTAGCTCGAGGTAAGCCTTGCGGAGCGTCTCGATGGTCTGCTGCCATTTCCGGCGCAACTCTTCGCTTTCCTGGTAAAGCGGGGGAACCACGTAGCGGGCGTCGCTCTCGTCCACGTACCGCTGTGAGAGCTGTGAGTAGCTGAAACCTGCCCGGTGGCGGACCAACTCGTGGGTCAGAGCGCGGCTAACGCCGGTAATCAGCAGGCACCAGACGGCGTGCTCGAGCACGCTGCCGTGTTTTGAAGTCAGGATGTTCTCAACGTATTCCTGGTTGGATTTCCGCCCTTTGCCGAAAGACATGTAGCAGGTGCGCCCGGCGATTTCAGTCAGCACCTCGGCAGCGGCTTGCGCGTCGGTGGTGAACGCCAAGCCCTCGTCCTGGAGAAAACGCGCCAACTCCTCGCCCACCACGGTCTGGCGGCCCACGACGTAAACTTTTGGTTTGGTGATATAGGGATCAGGCATCGGGTGTCAGGTTTCAGATGCCCCAAAATATCCATCAAGGTGACTGGAACCAAGTGTTACGCCATCTGAAACCTGACGCCTGGCGCCTCGCTTCCTACTTGCTCGGCGCCGCCGATTTCCCCTCGCTGAGCGCCGCAGCGGCCTTCCTGAAGTCCGCATACTTGCGCTGGAACCGCTCAACACGGCCCGCGGTGTCCATCATCTTCTGTTTCCCGGTGTAGAACGGATGGCAATGGGAACAGATTTCCAGGTGCAACACGTCGCTCTTATAGGTGGAGCGCGTCTTGAAGGTGTATCCGCACGCGCACGTTACGGTCACGGCATGATAATTGGGGTGAATAGCGTTCTTCATGGAACTCCTTGAGTGCTAACGCACAAGCACTCATTATAGCTGCCTCAGCCCCAAGTTTCAATCCGAAACGTGAAGGGGTAGTGTCTCAGTTTGATGTAGCGCCGGCTTCCAGCCGGCATTGAGCCGCCAAGATGGCGGCGCTACGTTCAAATTAGGACAGCACCCGTGAACGATGATCGTGAGGGCTGTCCGTTCTCAGTTGTCAGTCATCAGTACTGAGTTGTCAGCCGTCAGCTTTCAGCTATCAGCAAACGACCAAGGCGACCGGCGGCAAGCAGACCGCTGACGGCTGATTAACTGACACCTGACACCCGACACCTGACACCTATTCGTAGCGCAGCGCCACCATGGGATCGACCTTGGTGGCGCGCCACGCAGGGATCCAACAAGCAGCCAAAGCAACCACGGTTAGCATAGTCGCCACAGCGACAAACGTGGGCGGATCGGTCGGACGGACGCCGTAAAGGAGGGTTGACATCACGTGCGTAAGCCCCACTGCCGCAGCCACGCCGAGCCCCACTCCAATCAGACTTAGCTTGAGCCCCTGTTTTAGGATCAGGACCAGCACGCTCGCCTGCGGCGCGCCGAGCGCTACCCGAATGCCGAACTCGCGCGTGCGCTGTGTTACCAGATACGACATGACACCATAAAGGCCGACCACAGCCAGCAGAAGCGCCAGGGCGGCAAAGGCGCCGAGCAGGGATGCCTGCACGCCCGCGTCCTGCGTATGGTCGGCGATAACTTCGTCCATCGTTCGCGCCCGGAACGTCGCCAGACCGCTGTCAAGCCCGCGCACGTGGCGCCGGATTTCGCCCAGAACGGACGTGGGTGGGACGCGTGTTTTGAGGGTCAAACGGCCGTAACCGCCGTAGCTCAGCATCAGCGTGAAAGGGAAGTAAGCCTGGGGCATCATTTTCGCCCGGACGCCATACTCCTTCACATCGCTCACCACGCCGACGACGATGACTTTCATATCATCCCAGTGGAATGACCTGCCAATGGGGTCCTGGTTCCGCCAGAAGGTTCGTGCCGTGGTCTGACTGATGACGCAGACCAGCGTCATGTCAGGCGGAATCTTCGGCGCGCTTCCCTGGGCAGCCTCGTACAAATCGTGGAGTCTCGACGCGGTGGCCTCCGTGCGGTTGAGATCCTCGGCCGTCAAGGCGCGTCCCTCCAGAACAGGAATTCCGAAGGCGCGGAAATAGTCGGGCGTGATGAAATTCCATCCCACGAGTTGGTTGGAGAGATCCGGATCGGTCTCGCCGTCCACGCTGAGATAGCCGTTGCTGCCGCCCTCCAGTGGAATCTCGTTGGACACAGCCGCCGCCTCGACGCCTGGGGTGTGGCTGGCCCGATCCACGAGCTGATCGAAAAACTGGCGTCGCGCCCCGAGCGTGGGGTATTTCGCGTCAGGCAGACTGATGGTCATGGTCAACAAGTTATGCGGATGGATACCGAGGTCGGCGCTTCGCAAGCGGGCAAAACTGCGCAGCAGGAGGCCCGCGCCGACCAGCAAGGCGAGAGTCACGGCGATTTGGCCGACCACCAGGGCATCGCGCAGCAGGCGGCCCGTACGCGTCGGGCTCAGTACCACTTGCGCCGCCGTCTTCAACTGCTCACTGAGATTGAGCCCCGAAACCTGCAACGCGGGAGCAAGTCCGAATAAAACCCCTGCCAGGATACCTACGGAAACCGTAAACACCAGCACAAAGCCGTCCAGTCCTATCGGATGAACGCGCGGCAGGGAAACGGTTTTCGCGGTTGCCAGCAGCCGCACGCACCCCCACGCGCCGAGCGTTCCCAGTGCCGCGCCCGTCAAGGCCAGCAGGACGCTTTCGGTGAGCAACTGGCGCAGCAGCCGCCAACGGCTGGCGCCGAGGCTGGCCCGCAACGCCACCTCGCGCTGCCGCCCGGTGGCTCGCGCCAGAAGGAGATTCGCCACGTTGGCGCAGGCCACCAGCAATACTAACGTCACCGCGCCCAACAAAATCAGGAGGGGAGTTCTGAAATCTCCTACCAGCGTCTCCTGGAGCGGGATCAGCACGGCGTGAACCTTGTTGTTGGAGTCCGGGTACTCTTTTTCCAAGCGCTCCGAAAGGGTCAGCAATTCGGCGCGCGCCTGGGCCAGCGTGACCCCGGGCTTCATCCTCCCGACGCCGTTCCAACTGTGATCGCCGCGCTGCCCGAGATTCTTGGGACTCATGTCAAGCGGCGCCCAGAGATCCGGCGCCCAGGGGAAGTTGAACCAGCGCGGCATCACGCCGACCACGGTATATGCCTCATCGTTCAGCTCGATAGCCTTGCCTATGGCCTGCGGATTGCCGCCGAAACGCCGCTCCCAAAAGCCGTAGCTCAGAACCGCCACGTGGTTCTTCCCCGCCGCGTCTTCGCCGGGCGCGAACCCCCGGCCGAGCAAGGGACGCACGCCGATCACATCAAAGAAATTCGCCTGCGTGGGCACGACCCCGGCAGGCTCCGGTTCGCCGGCGCCACCCGCACTCATGATCTGTCTCCAGGAATAGAGGCTGACGGCTTCTAAAGTGTGGTTCTGCGCCTGCCAGTCGAGATAGTCCGGGCCACTCAAGGGGTAATCGCCGGGGGCCACTTCGGTTTCCCTGAGGTCCACCAGGCGCTCGGGATCTTGGAACGGCAGCGGGCGCAAAAGCACCGAGTTGACCACGCTGAATATCGCCGTGTTCGCCCCAATGCCCAGCGCCAGAGTCAGGACGGCGACCACCGTGAAGCCGGGATTCTTCCTCAGCATTCGCGCACCGTAGCGAATGTCTTGCACCAGATCCTCCAGCCAGTTCCATCCCCACATCTCGCGACTCTCCTCTCTCAGAACCAGGTCGTTACCGAAACGTTTTTGCGCGGCGTAGTGAGCTTCGTTTGGTGAAAGGCCGCGCTCAATCTGCTCCTGCTCCCTCAGCTCCCGGTGCAGGCGCATCTCTTCTTCCAGGTCGCGGTCGAATTGACGGCGGCGAAACAGCATCAAGAGCCGTCTTCCGAGTTCAATGAACCAGTTCATGGCAGTCTTCCCCTCAAGCCGTCTGAATGACGCGGGTGATGGCTTGCATCACGCGATCAAATTGCGAGACCTCGGCCTCCAATTGCTTCCCGCCCGCCGCCGTGAGCCGGTAGTAGCGGGCGCGGCGATTCCCGGCGGTCGTGCCCCACTTCGCCGTTACCCAGCCTTTGATCAGCATCCTCTGCAACGCCGGGTACAACGACCCTTCCTCAACTCGTAGCACATCCTCGGAAATCTGCTGGATGGAGTTGGCGATCTCATAGCCATGCATTTCTCCCCCACGAATAAGCGTTCTCAAAATGAGCAGGTAGAGCGTTCCGGGCGGAATCTCATCTCGGTGCAAGCGATTACCTCCTGGCATAGTTAGACTATGCCAGTGTGAAACGGTTAGCCGCGATCATCAAGTTTATTTTCAACTGAAGAGAAAAGGGGGGGGGCCAGCGGCCCGCCCGTTCGACTAGCGTTGAGGACCAGACGGCATGAGGAGGCCTACTCGCCAAAGGTGAAGGATGATCATGAGAGTTGCCCTTTACCCGAGCACGGGCACAACGGCGGAGCGCACCGCGCCAGAGTCGTCGCTGAGGAGAAAGTGGATAAGGCGCGCCACCTCGTCGGGCTTCACCCACTTGGAGAAGTCCGCCTTGGGCATGGCGAGGCGATTGGCCTCACTGTCCATTGTTCCCGGCAGGATGCAGTGAACGTGGATGTCGTACGCCTTCAGTTCGTCTGCAAGGATTTCGCTGAGCTGGCGAACCGCCCCCTTGGAAACGGCATATGCGGCAATGCCGGCCCCGCCTCCGCGCAGGATTGACCCGCTTGAGACGGTCACGATTCTGCCGAAGTTTTGACGAATCATGACCGGGACGATGGAACGTAAACAGAAAATGAGGGAGCGGAGGTTCAGGTTGAACATGTGGTCCCAGGTCTTGTCATCGGTCTCGAAGCTCTTGCCGGCCGCGAAGCCACCCGCCACGGCGACGAGGTGATCGATGCGCTGCCACTTCGACAAGACATCTGCCACCAGGCGTTCGACTTCAGGGGCCTGGATCAGGTCCACTTTCGCGCCGGTGAGATTCCCACGGTGTTCGCCTGCCCGGGCTTCCAGTGCGGCCCATTCTTTGTCGGACCGGTACGTGACCACGACGCGGGCGCCAGACCGTAACAGGTCCAAAGCCACGGAACTTCCTAATGCGCCTGTGCCACCCGTTACAATCGCGACGCGATGCTCAAACTCCATAACGCCTCCTTGGTATGTGGTAGGTGGTAGATGGTAGGTGGGGGGGAGGCTTTTCCCCACCAACCCGTATGTAGTAAGTGGTATGGGGGCGGATGCTTTTCCCCACCTACCGTCTACCACCTACCACATACCGCTCGCCACGACAGACCATCATGGTTGAGCTTGCTGCTTCTTGTGAAGTTTGCGACGAATATCGGGCCAGAATTCCTTCAATTCAAAGGACACTGCATCTCCCCATATCTGCGTCATCCAGATGTTGGCACTGTTTAGGGCAGTCCGGTCATGCGGCGGATGGTAAGTGTTGGAGAGTGCTGCCGCAAGTGCACTGCCTGCCACCTCGGAGTAGTTGAATTGGTTTTTCCCGGAGTCGGTGCGCGTGATAAAGACCCGCAATGCAGCGTGACCAGCACGGTGAAAGAACCCCCCTTTGCCCGACTGGTAGTAGCGAGGATCTTGGTGGAGCAGCGACGGGAAGACACCGCCTACCATGAAGTTCTCGATTGCGGTGTCAGCGAAGGCGGCCCCGTAGCGCTTTGCATAGCCAACAAAACCCTGTCTGAAGCTGGGATCAGTATTTTCAGCCTGATCGATGGCCGCGAGAACGCCTACGTACGGGAACTCGATGGGGTCGAACGCTCCCAGGGCCACCAGCTTGAATTTCTGCCCAGTCGTGAGCGGCGGGATCTGTTTGCCATTCTCCACCGTCAGATAGTTTGGCAAGACAAAGAAAAGGCGGTCATTCTGTGGGCTCTTCTGTTCCTGGATCGCGGGGTCCTTCTTGTCCCCACTTTTCTCTCCCGTCTTGGACTGGCCTTGTGAAGAGGTATCCGCAGACGCCGGGCTTTGCTGCTGTGCCAGCAGCGGGAAAGCTAACAATAGCGTGCCGATTACCATCGCACCAAGGGCAAAGGTCACCGTCCACCGATTTCGGCTAATCATCGTTGCTTATCGTCTCCCAGTTCGGGACCTGTGCCAGGAACTTGCCTGCTGAGTCTCCGGGTTTATTCCCCCTTGAATTTGACGTGCAAAAGACAAAAAGGGTTACTTGAACATCTCGCCCACCGCTGCCGAAGAGGCTCCACTCTCGGCCAGCGTGTGCCGCCTGAAGAGTGATATCGCAGGCTGTTTAGGCGCGTAACTTTATAACTATATCAGACTGTACGGGTTTTTTCTTGCGACGATCGCAGATTCAGCAGACTGTCGACTGTTGACTGTCTTCTCGACTGTGCACTGCCTTTGTTAGTTGCTCTCGTTCTTGCCGAAAGATACGCGGACCAATTTGATTAGCGTCCGACTCCCCCCGCCTTCTAACGCCACGACCTTTTCCAGGTTGTGGGTCTTGATCTCGAAGGTAGTTTTTCCTTCCGGACCCTGGTCGGTGAATTTAGTGACTTCACTTCCCAGGTGCTCTTTGTAAAAGGCCTTGACTCTCTCCAATGAGTCCGAAGTTTCGAATTTCGCGGCCAGTACTTGCACGCTCGCCTCGCCTCCAAAACCGAGGTTTACCGCTGCTGAGTCCTTGTCTTTCACCCGCGTGGCGCCGGGGTAAATGGGCAAATCCAAGCTGTCCTGGTC
>JBAVYG010000052.1:0-1857 GCA_049698675.1 Terriglobia bacterium | reverse complement strand
TCCTGTAAAGTTAGCGCCTATGGGACGAAGCCCCCAGCTCGAGTCCCCTCTCCTTCCTTCATCCCCCTTTCATAAAACTTTTGACGGAGCCTGGCTTCCCTTTGAGGCTTGCACGATCAAAACCAAGTCTCCGGGTTTAACAGCTTTGTTGCGCGTGCAACACTCCGCATAGAGGAAGTTAAGAAGCTCCTGGAGTGCCTCGGTATTCGCCGTGTACCAAAGAAATGTACCCTCGCGCCGTACCTTGACCAGTTCCTCGTTCTTGAGCTTGTCGAGATGATGGGAAAGGGTTGAAGCAGGGATAACCAGCTCGTCCTGAATATCTCCCACCACCAACCCCTGCGGATGCGCGGTCAACAAGAGTTGCATGATGCGCAACCGAGGCTCGGCCCCCATGGCGGCGAACATATCCGCGTAGCGTATGACTCGCTCAGTGTCGTCAGCGGTCTTCATATTTCGATTATACCGGAAATAGCGAATCCGTCAAGTGCCTTCCCAGGCTGCGGGAAAAGGCGTAGCGGCGGCTTTACGCCGCCATATGCTTGTTGCAATGATTGGGGTTATAGCGATCCCGCAGTCGCGGGATCACCGCTACCTCACTAATCAAGGGTTTTTCCGCAGCCTGTTCCGCCCTCGTTCCAAGGTTTTGTCAAAGTCGGAGTGGCCGGGCTGCCAGCCAGATTACTGGCGGGTGGGCGGGTAGTGAAGGGAAAAGCCCTTCACGCCGGGCTTCCCACCTCTACGAGTAGGCCGTTACACGGCCAAGTGGATAGGTCCCGCGTCATAGGCTGAGCGTGTAGCGCCATCAAAGGTGGGCGCATTTCGCCCTCCTCTGCGGCCCTCCTTCGGGATATGACAACGGCAAATGACCTTCGCGCACACGGGATGCGAACTCCTGTCGCCCGCCGATCCGTACACACGGCTTTGGTTCCATCCGAATGACTTACAATCATAATGACCGTTACGTGGAAAGCCGCAGAGGAACGCATAGTACGCATACCTCTGCGCTAACCGCTGCAGCTAACTCGCAGCTACGCCGATAACCCCCCTTCCCCGAACATCCGAAAAACCGCGACGTTTGTCACACGCCCGCCCACTATTCACGCCATAGGGCGTAACGCAAGCAGATTCCGAAAGAACTCACTCCTAAAGAGCGCCTCGATGAGTCGGGCAAAGAGTCCCGTTAAGTCGGCAGGATCACCGAAGTGATGCTCCTTCATTGGGTCATGCCAGTAGCAGAGAGTCCAATTGTCTCCTGTCCGATTCGCAACGTTGAACTCAAATCCTAGCAACTCGAGCTCGGCGGTGTGCTGGAAGATTGCAACCTCTCCGACAGCTTCCCTTACCTTTTTATTGCTCCCCAAAGCGATGATATATTCCGGCTGGGAGTCTTCCTTGAAGGGAATCCTACGGACTTTTGTGTTGTAATATATGCCGCAGAACAACCACGGCTCCAAGCGAGCGGGTTGCAGATCGCAGCCAACTGCAATAACACCCTCACTGGGGTACACGCGGGCGCTCGTGATGGGGGCCCCCACCCTTTCGCTGACCCCATCCTTGACGGTCTCCATTAATCTCCATGCTTCTCCGCTGAACTTGTGAAAGATGCCCTCTAAAGCAATGTAGCGACTTACCGATTCAATCATCTTTGGATCAATCATTCGTCCCCTCCACGCTTCGCCCCCCGTTTCGGCGTATTCTCTGAATTGCTCCAAAAGGAACTGTTCGATGCCCGGCTCCAAGCGTTCTGCTAAGTTTTCGAAAAGTTCGATCACTCTGTGCCACGTTGTGAACCGCAGTCGATCATCGCCAAGGTTTAGGAGCTCTTCTTTGTCACTTGCGCTCGCGGTGATTACG
>JBAVYG010000051.1:0-6621 GCA_049698675.1 Terriglobia bacterium | reverse complement strand
CGCCAAGCTCGGCGCCCCAAAACATGTGCTCGAGAACCAGGACATCAACAGTATCGGAAATGGGAGGATTTCACCACAGAGACACAGAGGCACTGAGAACTGAAAAGGAAGGACCTTTTCTCTGTGCCTCTGTGCCTCTGTGCCTCTGTGGTTAATTTTTTCTTCGGGGCAGGAGAAGAAGATGGCCACTAGCGCTACAACGCGGCCCTCGGCCGCAACCAAAAGCAGATTCTTCGCTACGCTGCGCTCCGCTCAGAATGACAAGTCATCCTGATCCCGCCTCGCGGGAGAAGGATCTGCTTTTCTTCGCGCCCCGCCAAGAAGTTGCACGCTAGTGCTACAGCCAAAACCGGACCGGACTATTGCATTCAGAGGCGCTCGGCTGTATGTTATCGGGCGGTCGAAAATGGAAATTCCGGTTTACTTGGCTTCCGCCCGACAAGACATCGCGTTTCTCAAGGGCTGGTGATCCCTGCATCGAGCCACTTGGCGTAGCTTGTTGGATTGAATCAGGGATTCGACATGTATCACCGCTACCACCTTCAGACGAGCCCCGCGCCCGAAATCGCGCCTTTCCCGAATCGCACACGGGTGAAAGTCAGCAAACGTAGCTTGGCCATGCACCTACTCAAAGGGCTGGCCCGCTA
The DNA here is from genome assembly GCA_049698675.1 of Terriglobia bacterium. Taxonomy (GTDB): domain Bacteria; phylum Acidobacteriota; class Terriglobia; order UBA7540; family UBA7540; genus CAVROP01. The sequence continues at coordinate 5,974 of JBAVYG010000051.1, read as the reverse complement.
TCGCCGAAACCCGGAAGTTGCACTGAGCCGGCCCTGCGTGTACGGCGTCTTCTCCGGGCCGGTGGGGGGATTCGCTCCTCGGAGCAACTCGTGCGTGGGATGCCTGCGCTGCACGATTGAGAACCCCGAGATGGTGCAGGTACTGCTAAATCCGGAACACCAGCATCTGGGTGACTCGTACTTCACACCCGAGCACGTGGACACGACTTGCTATGAAGCGCGCACCGGGAGGATACCCGTAAAGGGCGCCGGCTACCGAGGCCCTTTCGGAGGCGAAGGCTGGGACGGCATGTGGACCGACATGTCGGAGATCGTACGTCCCACACGCGACGGGATTCACGGCCGGGAGTTCATTTCGACAAGCGTGGATATTGGTCAGAAGCCACCCTTCCTTACTCTTGACGAACAGGGGGTAACGACTGGGGAAAGCGTGCAGTCTTTCTCCATTCCCATTCCGGTTTTCTTCGATGTGCCGCCGGCATCCGTCCTATCCCGCAAATTCCTCGAGATCCTTGTGGAAGCGGCGCAAGAGGCAGGGACGCTGCTCGTCCTGCCGGCCAAGGTGCTCAGCAAGTTCGCGTTTCAGGGACAGCAGATTGTTCCGCTTCTGGGCCGCGAGGACGCACACACACTCCCCAAGCTCCGCTTCACGCCACGAATGATCGAGCTCGAGGACGGGAACGAAGGGTTGCTAAAAGAAACTCGGGCTCGCTTCCCCGAGGTCACGATCTGCTTGCGCTACGAACTTGCCTCGAAGGAGGAGCTATTAAGGCACTATCGCTCGGGGTTCCGAGTGTTCCACCTGGTGGCCAATTATCATGGCCGGGGACGGGACGGGCGGTTCGTGCTGGAGCTCATCCGGGAGGCGCACAAAACCTTTGTCGAGGCGTCGTGCCGGGATGAGGTGACGCTGCTGGGGAGCGGCGGGATCATCGCCGCCGAGCATGTTCCCAAAGCCATTATCTGCGGTCTGGATGCCGTCGCCCTTGACACACCCCTTTTGGCGGCCCTACAGGCGCAGTTTGTGGAGGAGTGCGCCGAGCGGGAGAAAAGCCGCTTCAAGCTGCCCGGAAGGCTCGCCGTCGACTGGGGCGTCCAGCGCCTCAAGAACTTCCTGACTTCCTGGCGCGACCAATTGCTCGAAGTGCTGGGGGCGATGGGCTTGCGGGAAGTCCGACGGTTGCGCGGTGAGATGGGGCGTGCCATGTTCCAGAAGGAGCTGGAGCGCGAAGCGTTTTCCGGTATCGAAGGCTATGGCCAATAGCATGAAGACCGCCGCGCAGCTCATCGTCGAGAAACATACCACCTCTCTGCATCAAGGCTTTCATCTCTGGCCTGAGTTGAAGAACGGCAAGCTGCCTGCACTAGGTGACTACCGCTGGACGGCGGACTTGATTCTCTCCACCTGGGTGCAAGCCGAAACCGGAAAGCCGCCCAGCAACGGCCTGGAACACCGCGTGGGCAATTCCGGTGGCGGCTTCGATGCGCTGGATTTCAAATTCCTGCCTGAAGATCGGCGCCTGTCCAACGACGTGGCCGTTGATCTTTCTATCCCGCTCAATCGCCGACCCTACGATCGCCAGATCGAGATCCCTATCCCCTTCTATGGGGCGGGCATGTCCTTTGGCTCCATCAGCGAGCAGGTGATGTGCGCCAGAGCCAAAGTGGCCCAGGCATGGAAAACCTTCACGTGCACCGGTGAAGGAGGATACCCGGACTCGCTGCTCGCCTACAAAGACCACGTCATCACCCAAGTTGCCACCGGCATGTTCGGAGTGAGAGAGGAGACAATCCAGCGCGCGCCGATTATCGAGTTCAAGTATGCCCAAGGGGCCAAGCCAGGCCTGGGCGGACACCTGTTGGGCGATAAGGTGACGTCCAGCGTTGCGAGCATGCGCGAGTCGCTTCCCTGGGTCAGCCTCTTTTCGCCCTTCCCATTTCACAGCGTCTATTCAGTGGAGGATCACAAGAAGCACGTGGATTGGATCAAGACCATCAACCCGGAAGCACTCGTTTCCGTGAAGGTCTCGACGCCCACGGATATCGACATGGTAGCCGTGGGGAGTTATTACGCCGGGGCGCACATCGTGCACATTGACGGAAGCTATGGCGGGACTGGCGCAGCGCCGGAAATCGCTAAGAAGACCATCGCCATGCCCATTGAGTTTGCGATCCCCAAGGTCCATCGCTACTTGCGGCAAGAAGGCATTCGACAAGAGGTCGTGGTGATGGCCAGCGGTGGGATACGCACTGCTTATGATCTTGCCAAGGCGATTGCTTTGGGCGCCGATGGGGTCGTCCTGGGCACGTCCGAATTGGTGGCCTTGGGCTGCACCCGCTGTAGCAACTGCGAGCGCGGCCGGGGCTGTCCCTTTGGGCTGACCACCACCGATCCGGAGCTATCGCAATTGGTCGAAATAGACTGGGGCGCCGAGCGGCTCGGCAACCTGTATCGGTCCTTCCAACGGCAACTCAGCGATCTGCTGCGCAGGCTGGGGCTCACGAGCATTCGCGATCTCGTGGGCAGAACTGATTTGCTCATCTATCGTGGTCGCGCGGGAGCGCGGTGATGATCTCACCAGAAACGATCGCCAAGATCCTCGCCTCCAGGAAGTCTCTCATCCCGGAAGGTGATGGACATTTAACCCCGCGCAAAGCCGAGGCCGAGGGTGGCTGCGGCGTCATCGGAATTGCTTCGAGCGAGCGGATTCCGGGACGCCATCTGTTCCAAGCCTTGGAGCAAATGCGTAACCGAGGCAACGGCAAAGGAGGCGGCATTGCAGCCGTAGGGCTGGTACCCGAGGACTTGGGCGTCACTCGGGAGATTCTGGAAAACGACTACCTGCTCGCCATCGCCTATCTCGAGGCGAGCGCCAGGCCGGAAGTCGAACGAAGCTGCATCGAGCCGACCTTTGAAATCCATCATGCCCAGGCCCTCCCCAGCACCCATGACTCGCGCATCCTTGCGAGGCTCGACGTCAAACCTCCGGAAGTTTTCCTGTACTTTGGGCGCGTGAGACCGGAAGCCATCGAAGGGTTCAAACAGAGGAATGGCTTGGAGGCGGCAGTGGCGCCGCCCACATCCCCGCAAAGCATTGAGGACGAAATCGTCTACCAGAACAGCTATCGCTTGAACCGTGCGTTTTACGCGTCCACGGGCGAGAAGCGCGCTTTCGTCCTATCGCATGGCAAGAACATGTTGGTGCTCAAGATGGTCGGTTACGGTGATGACGTGATCCGCTATTACCAATTGGAGAATACGCGCGCCCACGTCTGGCTGGGCCACCATCGTTACCCCACCAAAGGCAAGGTTTGGCATCCGGGCGGCGCGCATCCCTTCGTCGGACTTCACGAAGCCCTTGTGCACAACGGCGACTTCGCCAACTATGCCTCGATCTGCGAGTACCTCGCGCAGCGGAACATCTACCCGCTCTTCCTGACGGACACGGAAGTTTCCGTTCTCCTCTTCGACCTTTTCCACCGGACGTACGCTTACCCCCTGGAGTACGTCATCGAGTCTCTGGCGCCTACCACGGAGCGGGACTTCGCACTGCTGCCTGAAGAAAGGCAGTCCATCTACCAGCAGTTACAAACCGTGCACATTCACGGCTCGCCGGATGGGCCCTGGTTCTTTCTTATCGCCCAATCATCCCCGGCACAAGGCGAGTACCGCTTGATCGGGATCACCGACACCAGCATGCTGCGTCCGCAGGTTTTTGCCTTGCAGGAAGGTCCGGTCTCAGTCGGATTCGCAGCCTCGGAGAAGCAAGCCATCGACGCTGCTCTGGAGAGCCTTGCGCGGGAAGATCCGCGATTCTGGTCGCACGCCGATCGCTACTGGAACGCTCGTGGAGGTAGCCACACGGACGGCGGGGCGTTCATTTTCACTGTCCATGCCGACGGGAATGACCATGCCAAGCTGCAATGCACGGACAAGTTCGGCAGGGCCGTCAGGTCTGGTGCGGTACAGAAGCCGTACGATGGGCGTGCCACCGCTGTGCGGACCGATATGGCGCTGCCTGACGTTCCCGTTGATGAGCTGTTCGGCTGGGTCAAGGAGCAGTTGCCGGGGTGGGACTATGGAAACCTGCTCGCGTTTCTCAAGGCGCTGGAGCGCGCTGCCGACAACGGCGAAGACCGCAGGCGTGCCTTGGAAGCCGTCACGCTGCTGATGGACCGTCGCTATCCCACGGGCGCGATGCGGCGCAGCAGCTTGCTCTCGCTCTTCGATCAGAGCTTGGGAGCGATCGTTGAGTCTGTGCGCCGATCCCCTTCCGAAGCCTATGTCTTCGTGGACGATTGCAGTTCTATGCCAAGCCCATCAGGGCAGGCGCAAACGGTCGTTCTGGACGCTCGCGGCTTTGCGGCAGAGGGTGAACGCTCGCTGGCCCGCAAAATTGTTTGGCTTTACCAGCGTGGCTTTCGAAATTTCATGCTGGCTCACGTCAAGGGGCATCGGTTTATCGCCAATGGCCTGGGCGCCGGAACCCAAGGCGTCCATATCGACGTCTACGGCGCCTCAGGAGACTATCTCGCCTCCGGCATCGACGGAGCGGACGTGGTCGTTCACGGCGACGCCCAGGATCAACTGGCCCAAATCATGAAAGACGGCACGCTCGTCGTCTATGGCAGTGTCGGCCAGACGTTCCTCTATGCCGGCAAAGGTGGGTACGCATTCGTGCTGGGCAACGCCGCCGGGCGTCCCCTCATCAACGCCGTCGGTAAGCCCCGCGTGGTCATCAATGGCACCTGCCTTGATTATTTGGCCGAGTCGTTCATGGCGGGCGACCCACTCGACGGCGGCGGCTTTGTTGTCCTCAACGGAATCGCCTTGAGTGACCAGGGGGAGGTCGTCGAACTGGATACTCCCTACCCCGGCGGCAACTTGTTTTCGCTCGCTTCCGGCGGAGCGATTTACATTCGCGACCCGCATGGGAAGGTTTCCGAGGAGCAACTCAACGGCGGCGAGTTTAGCCCGCTCGAAGAACCTGACTGGGCGGTGATCCATCCCTTCCTGGAAGAAAATGCGCGGCTGTTTGGAATTCCCGTGGCGTGGCTGCTCGAGGTCGACGGAAAGCCTTCGCTTCCCGCCCAGGTGTACCGGAAAATTCATCCTCGGGCGATCGGCGCGCTTCAACCCGAGGAGGCCTGGGTGAAGATGCATGTGTGAGCCCGCGCCAGCGCGAGGTGTTGTCGATCCCCTCGGCTAAGCCACCCCTGTCCCTACCCGTAATCTCGTTCAAATTGAAATCATTCATCTTGTCGGGTGCCCTTGTTATACCGATTGTTCGTCATTCGTAGAGGAAAAAACCACCGCCTGCCCCCCAGAGCGGGATCCCGCCTTGCGGTCCGGCTGTAGCGGGATCGCCCTGCTGTTTGTCGGCGGAAAAGTCCAGAGCGAGATTCTTCGCTACGCGTGGGGTGGCGCAGACATCGTTTTGGGATGTCTGCGTTATGAGATTCAGGGCATCAAATCCATTGCGAGGAGGAAGGGATCTTGCCGGTAGTCGAACCGGACGCTCGACCACGGCCACGGGTCAGGAGAGGAAACGAGGCGGTGGTCGAAGGGGCGGGCGCAGCGACAGGTACGGGTGGTGGGGTAATGAAGGCGGTTGACCCCGTAGAAATGCCGTTGCCGTCCAATCCTCACGTTTTACCGCGCCGCGACATCGGTGCCCCGCGGACATCAAACCACGATCCTTGCGCCACCCGCCACAGGTTGGGGTTCAATTGAAGAGATTCCGAAGTTCATCCAGGAAGGGCCAGCCCTTTCCTTAGAAGTATCCAGTCTTGCCAAATTCATCCGTGCAAGCTCATTCCCCGGGTCTGCATGGAGCGCCTCCATAAGGGTGCGCCGGGCGCCTTGCACATCACCCAAGTTCGCAAGCGTTGCGCCGAAAGTATTGAGGCACTCAGATAGTGTCAGCCCCATTTGAACCGGATTCCTGAAAGCAGAGATGGGAGGGGTCTGTCT
>JBAVYG010000050.1:0-4934 GCA_049698675.1 Terriglobia bacterium | reverse complement strand
GCCGCTGGTAGTGCGTGACCACAATAATGCTCCGCTCCTTGCTGCGCAGCGCGTTGACCCCGCTGGCCACGATCTTCAGGGCGTCAATATCGAGGCCGGAGTCGGTCTCGTCGAGAATGCCGAGCTTGGGCTCGAGCACCGCCATCTGGAAAATCTCATTGCGCTTCTTCTCGCCGCCCGAAAAGCCTTCGTTCACCGCGCGGGTCATCAGTGTGTCGTCCACGTCCAGCACCTTCATCTTCTCGCGGAGGAGCACGAGGAAGTCCATCGCGTCATATTCGGGCAGCCCGCGGTGCTTGCGGATGGCATTGAGCGCCGAGCGCAGAAAGTAAGTGTTGTTGACGCCGGGAATCTCCACCGGGTACTGGAAGGCGAGGAAAATGCCTTCGCGGGCGCGCTCTTCGGGCGACATCGCAAGCAGGTCCTTGCCTTCGTAGGTGATCTTGCCGCCCGTCACCTGATAGAGGTCGCGCCCGGCCAGCACCTGTGCCAGCGTGCTCTTGCCGCTGCCGTTGGGGCCCATGATGGCGTGAACTTCGCCGGTGTTCACTTCCAGATCGATGCCGCGCAGGATTTCTTTACCCTCCGCCGTCGCGTGCAAGTTCTTGATTTGAAGCATCACTTCTCCTCGAAAATGGAAAATGGAAACTCGAAAATTGAAATTCGAAAATCGAAACGCTTTAACTCTCCGCTTCCCGCCCCGGATTATCTGTCATTCCGAGCGCAGCGAGGAATCTCGCTCTGGTCTTTCTTCCACTTGTCCCTAGCCACTTTCGGTCAGCGCGCCCACATCTGCCCGCTCCCGCGCGTGCTCGATGGTCATGCTGACGAGGTTTCCCTGAGCGTCGAACTCGACCAGAGTGTTCTCGTCCATGTCCCTGCTCTCTTGAACTTCGGCGTCTTTGAAGACCACGTAGAGTGTGTCGCTGTCCTCGAAATACTGAATTCTCATTCCAATTCACCATTCACCATTTACTATTCACCATTCAGAATTACCCCACGCTACCTTCCAGGCTCACGCCCAGCAGCTTCTGGGCTTCGACGGCGAATTCCATGGGAAGTTCCTTGAAGACCTGCTTGCAGAAGCCGTTGACGATCATGGAAACAGCATCTTCGGTGGATATCCCACGCTGGCGGCAATAGAAAATCTGGTCCTCGCCGATCTTCGAGGTGGAGGCCTCGTGTTCCACCTGGGCAGTGGAGTTCTTCACCTCGAGATACGGGAAGGTGTGGGCGCCGCACTTGTCGCCAATCAGCAGCGAGTCGCACTGGGAGTAATTGCGCGCCCCCGTGGCGCCACCCAGAATCTTCACCATGCCGCGGTAGCTGTTCTGACCATGGCCGGCCGAAATGCCCTTCGAGACGATGGTGCTCTTGGTGTTCTTGCCGATGTGGATCATCTTCGTGCCCGTGTCCGCCTGCTGGTAATTGTTGGTGACGGCCACGGAGTAGAACTCGCCGATCGAGTTGTGCCCCTGGAGGATACAACTTGGGTACTTCCAGGTGATGGCGGAGCCTGTCTCGACCTGTGTCCACGAAATCTTGGAGTTTACGCCCTGGCACTTGCCGCGCTTGGTCACAAAATTATAGATGCCGCCCTTGCCGTTCTTGTCCCCGGGGTACCAGTTCTGAACTGTGGAATACTTGATTTGGGCATTATCCAAAGCGACAAGCTCGACCACGGCGGCGTGGAGCTGGTTCTCGTCCCGCATGGGCGCGGTGCAGCCTTCAAGATAACTGACGTAGGCGCCTTCCTCGGCAACAATCAGAGTGCGCTCGAACTGGCCGGTTTCGCGGGCGTTGATGCGGAAGTAGGTGGAAAGCTCCATCGGACAGCGCACGCCCTTGGGGACGTAGGCGAAGGAACCGTCGCTGAATACAGCGGAGTTGAGCGTAGCAAAGAAGTTGTCCGTATAAGGCACCACCGAGCCGAGGTATTTCCGCACAAGCTCCGGGTGCTCGCGTACTGCTTCCGAGAAGGAACAGAAGATGATGCCCAACTCGCCGAGCTTCTCCTTGAACGTCGTCGCGACCGATACACTGTCAAACACCGCATCCACGGCCACGCCGGCAAGCAGTTCGCGTTCTATCAGCGGGATTCCGAGCTTCTGGTAAGTTTTCAAGAGCTCCGGGTCGATTTCCCCGGGCTTCTTTGTTCCCGTCCCCTTGGGGGCGGAAAAGTAGCGGATGCTCTGATAATCAATCGGATCGTACTTGACGTTTGCCCAGGTAGGCTCTTGCATGGTCAGCCAGTGGCGGAAGGCTTTGAGTCGCCACTCCAACAGCCACTCAGGCTCATGCTTCTTGGCCGAGATCAGGCGGATGACGTCTTCGTTCAGTCCCGGCGGAACCGTTTCCTGTTCGATGTCGGTGACAAAACCATACTTGTATTCTTGGGTTGCCAGGATTTCGACTTCAGATTGCGGCGTGGCCATCAAAACTCCTCCTCAGGATTACTCACACGTGCCAGCACTCGACCACCGGGGCCGGCGCGGCGCTGCTCCGTCGTACAAGGCAGGCCTGCGAGACCGGGGATAAGCGCTTCCAGTGCATTCGTCTTCGCTTTCATTGCGGCCTTCCCTCGATCCGGAGCTGCACCAAGCTCGAGTTGTCGCCTATAAGGCTCGAAACGGTAACATCACTTAGCGCCTTTACGATGGCGTCGTTCACTTTGCGCAACGGCTCCCGCACCGTGCATCTCGTCATCTGATGGCATTCACTCCGGTCGGTTACGCAGGAGGTGATGACCAGCGGGCCCTCAAGGGCTCGGATGACCTCAAAGGCGTTGATTTCTGAAGGGTCCTTGGCCAGAGCGTATCCACCGTTAGTTCCGTGCTGAGACGCTAGCAAGCCGATCTTCGCCAGTCTTTGGAGAATCTTGGCGACCAACTCTGTCGGCATTCCATATGTTCGGGCGATCTCCCTGGCGCTACATGCTGCATGCGGCGGCTGTGAGGCCAAGTGCCTTAAGGCAATCAATCCGTAGTCCGCTTTTTTCCCAAGCCTCAGCATTTCTATATCCGATCCTTTAAGTCGTATATATCTTAACTCTCTCTCGTTTTCGTGTCAAGTTATTTCTCGGGGTTGCCGTTCCTTACCCGGGGGTATACGATGCGCGTCAAGCGGTGTTTACAGTGACCAAGCAAAGAACGCGTTCAAGCCATAATCCGGCATGTTTGAGCCGGTCGCCGAGAACCCCGTCAGACTTCGGATGGGGTCCGGCCCAAGGCGCGGGGGTGCCTTCTTGTTTCAAACAGAATGGCCGGAGGCGACATGATGGGAAGCAGCCTATGGAGGGCTTGACCCTTGAGGGGCACAATTCGTCGCCTCCGGCCTGTTTACTTCTATTATCGGCTGAACGCTTGACAAGCTTAATCAGGCCGATACGGAGAAAGAAGGCGGGGCTGGCAGTCTCACAGCAGTGACGAGTGACCCGCCGTGGCGGGACAAGTGACGAGCCAGGAGAATTGGGGATAGAAGGTGGGTAGTAAGCAGGAGGCAGAAGGGCAGTGACGAGTCATAAGTGACGAGTGACGAGACAGAAACGGGAGACGGGAGTTAGGACACAGATGGCAGTGGCCAGTGGGGAGAGAGAAGGAAGCAACTCGAGATTGCCCTAAGTCCCGGCACACAGCACCAAACCCCAACGTCCCCTTGCGCCGCCTTCTGTCACCACGATGAGCTTGGCGGGAATTCAGCCGCTGGCTCCTGGTTTTAGACGCTGTGAGATTCGCCCCCAACTCGCGGATCTCAAACTACTCGAGTTGACTGTGCACACTGTCCAAGGCCGCATCGAATTGCCTTTGGAACACGCTTACGAACGCCGTCACACAAAGGCGCAAGGGCGCGCAGACCATGAAGTCCATGGATTGCGGCAGTCGCTTTCAGGGCAAATGTTCCAAGCCAGCGGTGACACATTCTGTCACGCCGTTTCGACAAAATAGGGCAAGGAGTGCCCTTTTTTTACCAGGGACGAAAGCACCGCCCCAGGAAGTTTGTAACAATTTGATAAGACAATGCTTATCTGCAAGGGAGAAGCCTCCAAAAATCTCAGATGGCAGGAAAAGTGCTCCAAATCCAATGCTATTAACGTATTCCCTTAGTGCAACGAAGGAGGAAGAATGAAGAAGAGTTCACGAGGATTTTCCCTAATTGAGTTGTTGATCGTGGTTGCGATCATTCTCATCATTGCCGCAATTGCTATCCCGAACCTGCTCCGATCGCGGATCGCGGCCAACCAAGCCTCAGCGGTGGGATCACTCCGCACGCTCAACACCGCAGAGGTCACCTATGCTACTACCTACAACACGGGTTACTCTGCGACCTTGGGCGACTTGGGCCCAGCGACTGGTGGAACCACCCCTGTCGCTACTGCCGCAGGATTAGTTGACGAGGTTCTGTCAGGGTCGTTAGCAGGAACGGCCACCGCCACAACGAGTTCGAAGAGTGGTTATACGTTTACCTATACGCCCGGCGGCGTGGATACGAGTAACAGGATTAATACTTACTCGATCACCGCCACGCCGATCAGTGTGGGAACGACCGGGACCAACTACTACTACTCCGACCAGTCTGGCGTAATCCGCCAAAACAGCACGGCAGTGGCCGGTTCAAGCGACTCGCCACTCGCTGGCTAGGCTGGACACGGAAGCCACGACAATCCAACCGTTCGGGGAGGGCTGGAAGAGCCTGTGCGAAAACCGGCTTGCTCAGATGTGGAGCGCCGCTCGATCTATTGCGGCGGTAGGCAGGCGGGCGCTAGAGCGGAAGTTTTCAGAGAGGCAGGAAAGCCCTCCGTTTTTTTGCAGCGGGTAGATTCTCTCTTGGAATTCAAGAGCTTTTTCTTTCTAAAAGAGGTGCAGGGGAATGCTCTTTCTTTTTTGAGCGCTCCTTCTTTTTTGAATTCAGCGAGCGACGAGAGCATGGGTCACCTC
>JBAVYG010000049.1:0-3235 GCA_049698675.1 Terriglobia bacterium | reverse complement strand
ATCAGGTCGCATAAGAATTCATTTTGGCGGCGCTGAGGTTGTGCAGGGGTTATTTCCAGTGTGTGTGCCGGTCACTTGGACCGGCTTTTTGCGCTCCACCTCGGGGTTAGCCCGAGAGTCTCTCCTCGACCTGCGTTTTTTGGAGCAGTGCGGTGCGCCACATTCGGGTCAAATTGAACGCCGTCGCTGCCAGGGTGACTTCCACCGCCACCTTCGCCAAGCCGCGCATCCGAAAACGTCGCAGGTCACGTTGTTGTTTGAGCACCCCAAACACCGGTTCCACGATGGCCTTGCGGCGTCGATAGACGGCTTGCCCCGCGGGCGTGCGCAGTTTCTGCACCATGCGTTGATGCTCGGGCTTTCGCCAGTGCCGTCGTCGCCCGCGACGCCCCAGGTTCAATTCCCGCGCCTCGTAGGGGTCGGGCACGTAGCCGTCGATGCCGCGCGTCTCCAGTCCCACCAGGTTATCGTCCGAGTACAAGCCGCTATCCCCGCTCACCCGCTCGGGCCACTCCCCGCAGCGTTCCATCACCCCATCCGCCACCGGCAGGAGCAGTTCGTTATCGCTGCTCTCTTGTCCCACCCGCTGCTCCACAATGAGATGATCTTCCGTGACCGCCATCGCCACCGTATAGCCCAGCGTGAAACCGCGCCCTTGCTTCAAAAAGCGACTGTCCGGGTCGGTGCGCGAAACCTGCTTGAGCCCCGTCTTCTTCAAGACCTGCAGCCGGCGGGGGATTGCTTCCAGACGCTCTTCCAGAGCCTGCACATGTTGCGCCGCCACTTGCGTCCCCGGCGTTTCATTCGGATCCCTGGCGTCGCAGGCCTGCTGCCAGTGGCGAATCTGCCGGCGGATCTTCGCCCGTTCCAGCCGCAACTTCTTCACCGAATCCACCCGATGCCGGGAAGCGTTCGCCGCCACCCGCGTGGTGTCGATGGCCACGTGCCCCAGCTTCCCCATCCCCAGTCGCCGCGCCGCTTCCACCACCTGCGTGAACACGTCGTTCAGCGCTCGCCGGTGCCGCCGCCGAAAGTCGTTCAACGTCCAGTAATCTGGCTCCGCTCCCCCCGCCAGATACCGGAACGCCAAGTCCTCGCGCACCCGCTCCTCCAAACGATGCGACGAGGTCATCCCTAACGCGTAGGCGTACAACCACACCTTCACCATCAGCGCCGGAGCATACGCCGCCCGCCCTTCCTCGACGTAGTCCTCTTCCAAACCGCTCAAGTCTAATTGCTCTACCACCCGGTGCATGAAAAAGCAGAGATGGTTCTCTCCCAACACATCCTTCACGCTCGGCGGCAGCAAATACGCCTGCTCGGGGTTGTAAGGCAGAAATCTCATCGCGACCCTCCTGCCCTCATTTCATGCAACTCAACTGCCAGAGTTTTCACACAGACTCCTGCGGGGTCGAATATCTCTTGGCTCCTTGGCCGTAGGTTTCACCTACGGCTAATGATCTTGTTCCCCTTCGGGGAACTTCGCGGACTTTGACGCGACCCTGGGACAGAGGTGGGCAGCAAAAAAGGTGACGGGTTCCGCGCTTTCCTGCCCGGCGAGACGATCAACTTTTTCAGTCGAGAATCAGCAATCACCAATCACCAATCGTTGACCTGATGCACGCTGCTTGCTAGACTTCATACCTCATGTCCCTTGTTACTCACCTCGAGTGTGCCCGCTGCGGAAAACTCCACGAACCCGGCCGGGTCTACAACCTCTGTAGTTGTGGAGCGCCTCTTCTGGTGCGCTACGACCTTCGCCGAGCGGCGGGGACATTGGCACTTGACCGAATGGCCTCGCGTGAACCCACGCTGTGGCGGTATCGGGAAGTTCTTCCGGTAACACAGGATTCTTCAATCTTGTGTTTGGGTGAGGGATTCACGCCGCTGATACATGCCCGGCGTCTGGGCAGGAAGCTCGGACTGCCCAATTTGTACTTGAAGGATGAATCCCAGAATCCCACCGGCTCTTTCAAGGCACGCGGGCTCGCTGTGGCGACCAGCATGGCCAACGAATTGGGCATTCGAAAGCTGGCGATGCCGTCGGCGGGAAATGCCGGCGGGGCATTGGCCGCGTATGCCGCCAAGGCGGGCATGGAAGCGGCGATCTATATGCCCAAGGAAACACCCGCAGCGAATCGGCAGGAGTGTGCCTTGTTGGGGGCGAAAGTTGTGCTCGTCTCAGGAAGCATCAAAGACTGCGGTCGAGAAATGAGGGAGCACCTGAAAGACGGCGAGTGGTTCGACGTTTCAACTCTTCGCGAACCCTACAGGCTGGAAGGGAAGAAGACCATGGCTTACGAAGTTGTGGAACAGCTTGGCGGGCGAGTTCCCAATGCCATGATCTACCCAACCGGGGGTGGGACAGGGCTCATCGGCATGTGGAAAGCCTTTGCGGAGATGGAGCAACTTGGCTGGACAGGCGGGCCTGGGCCACGAATGTTTTCAGTGCAGGCGCAGGGCTGCGCTCCCATCGTTCGGGCTTTCGCCCAGGGTAGCGACCGGGCCGAGGAGTGGGAGAGTCCGCAGACGATCGCCTCCGGTCTTCGAGTGCCCTCGGCCATCGGCGACTTCATGATGTTGCGGGCGCTGCGCGAAAGCCGCGGGGCGGCTCTGGCCGTGCCCGATTCTGAAATGCTGGTTGCCGTTCGGGAACTTGCGGAAACCGAGGGTGTGCTCACCTCGCCGGAAGGGGGTGCAACCCTCGCGGCTCTCAAGAAGCTGTTATGGGATGGGCTTCTGACCGGTCACGAGAGCATCATATTGTTCCTCACTGCCAGTGCGTACAAATATCAAGAAGTGCTTGAGACAATGACCGAAAGCCTCAGTAATTGAACCCTATGACAAAGACCGAGAGGCTCTATTACGGCGATTGCTATTTGCGTGAGTTTGAGGCACGTGTCCTTCGTTCGGAACCCGCGCCCAACGGTTTCAAAGTTTACCTTGACCGGACGGCCTTTTACCCCGCCTCGGGTGGGCAGCCGACGGATTCCGGCACCATCGCGGGCATCCAAGTCCGCGAAGCTGTTGACGAGGGAGACGAAATTGCGCACGTCCTCCGCCAAGCGCCGGAGGCAGAAGGCGTGCGTGGGAAAATCGATTGGGCGAGGCGGTTTGACCACATGCACCAACATACTGGGCAGCATATCTTATCGGCGGCCTTCGAAAGGATTGGTGAATATAAGACCGTCTCGTTCCACTTAGGGGAGGAGAGTTCAACCATTGATCTGGATTC
>JBAVYG010000048.1:0-15159 GCA_049698675.1 Terriglobia bacterium | reverse complement strand
GTTCTCAACGGCTATCGATTCAGCAAACGCCTCCCGGTTGGAAGCCCGGACGATTATGTCCTGCTGTTCACCAAGGAGAAAGACGTGCGCATTGTGGCATGGACAACATCTTCAGCGGAGCAGAAAGTCATCATTCCTGCGAGCCGGGGACGATTCTCAATCACGGACCACCTGGGACAGAGTCTTAGACCCTCTGGGGCAGATAAGGGGAAACTTGGGATTACGTTGACTGATGCCCCCCAGTACCTGGCGCCGAAACGCCCCAACGAGATCCTCCAGAAAGCTGCCGGTGTCCGCTAGCGGTTCTGTTCAGAAATGTCGATATGCATTGGCGGCGTGGGCACAGGTCGCATGGCGCGCGTAGGAGCGGCGTGGGACTCCCCTCCCGCCGCGGCGGGAGGGGTTGGGGGGTGGTGGTGACCCAGGTCATCTCCTGATCGTCCCAATTGAAGCGCCAATTAGGATGGCTGCCGGATTCCCTACAGGGGGATTTCAAAGTTCGGTTCAAATCCCGAGACCAGATAATTCACCAGTGCATCCAGCAGGTCGGTGGCATAGGGATCGCTCCCGTAAGTTGTGGCAAGAGAGAAGGTGCAGATGAGGAGCGTGCCCTTGCCGGATTTCGCCTGAATAAGCACGCCGACGTTGGAGTGAATCCAGCCGTAGAACATCCCCGCCAGCACATTGGGGAAGTCCTGGGGAGGAATCCCCTGCACGACTGCGGCGGGGGTGACGGCCTGGGCCTGGAATCCTGCCAAGGTATCAAATCCAATCGTGGTGAAAGGCGGCTGCGTGTTGCGGACCCAGAGGAAATCAGATATCCAGTTTCCCTCGTAGTCGCTGCGCGCGCGGGGAACAATCTCAATTCCCGGCGCCAGGGTCTGGCGGTCGCTGGCGAGCAGGATGACTCGGTCACCGGCCTGCAACTTCTTCTTGACCTCCGCGTCAAACGTTGAAGCAATCAGGACGGGTAGCGCTTCCGACCCGGTCGGCGCGGGGTAGTTGCGAGCCCGCATTTCATTGACCAGCCGCCGCAGCCTGCCCGCCGGGTCGTAGAACGAAACCGGAGGCGGCAGTTCGGGTTGTTGAGCCGGATAGATGTAGAACTGCAAGGAATTCTCCGCCAGGCTCTTCCCTTCCGAAACCATCTCAACCTTCAGTGCTTTTTTGGCGGGAGCGGGCACGGACGGGGCCGCGAATTCGATCTTTCCGACGGGCGTGACCGAGGCGGCAGGGAGGCTGGGGAGCGAAAGCGTTCCTGCCAGCGATGTCCCCTCGACGTTCCATGCGATGCGGCCGCCGCGCAGAGCTTCCTGACTGTAGTGCGAGAGTGAAACCTCGATTCTCACTGTCTCACCGGGAGAGTAGTTGCGCTTCTCGGTGCGAAGCACCACCACGTCGTCGCGCTGCAGCTTGCCCAGTGAGTCGGCGAAGGCCTTCGGATTTCGCCATATGTCCAGCAAGCCATTCGACTCCCAGTTTACGTCCGTGAACTCGGTGATGACGTAACCCTGGATTTCCGGGCGTGACCGGATGGATTCGATCTCGTATTTCAGGGAGGCGTATTCGTGCCACTCGGTGGCATCCGTCAGATCGTCGAGACTGGGGAAGAGAGAAGAGTATCGATAGTCAGCGTACCTTTGCTCGATCCCCTCGGGTTCTGTGATTTCGCTGCCCCCATTATGACGGGAGAACCACCAGGGTTTGTCGTGGGGAATGCGAGGCAATCCCCAGTTGCCGAATTCGGAGAGCATGAGCGGCTCGTCACCCTTGGGGGAGGCGTCACCATAAGGACTGAAGAGCCAACCCGGGCGCCCAGCCAGATCCTCCACCAAGCGGTCAAAGTTAGCGGCGTAGTCGGGAATGGCGGAATAGGTGTGGTAGTCGGCCATGTCGGTGGAAATATGATAATTGTCATAACATGCGCTGTTATCATCCACGAGCCAACCGGGCACGATCTTCTTCGCTTCCTGGTAGGCCTGCTTCAGCCACTGCCGGTCCGCGGCTTCCTTCAGGTTTATTCCCCAGCTCTCGTTGATGATGCTGGCGATGACGATGCAGGGATGGTTCCAGTCGCGCTCCACCATACCGCGCAGCGTCTCCATACTGCGGCGCTGGGAGTTGTCTGTGAGCTTGTCCCAATTGGGGATTTCGTACCAGACGAGGATCCCCGCTTCATCCGCTGCCTGGAGGTAACGCGGGTCCGGGGCCTTGATGTGGCAGCGCAGCAGATTCAGTCCCAAGGCTTTTGCCTTCTGCATTTCGTCCTGGATGTAATCGAGCGAGGGAGGCGTATAGATCGTCTGGGGATAGAAATCCTGGTCGAGCGCGCCGCGCAGATAAATCGGCTTGCCATTCAGATAGAACTTTCCCTCCCGCGTCTGGAAGGTGCGGAAACCGAAGGGATAGTCGCGGGAGTCGCCGGAGCTGAGGTTGGCGCGAAGCATGTAAAGCGCCGGATCAGCGGGACTCCACAGCCGGGGGTTGGCGAGATTTCCCGTGAACTCTGCATTCGCCTGTAGGTCGCTGAGGTCTTGGGATGCTTGCCAGACAACCTTGCCGGCGGAGTCATGGATTTCCACACTGACTTTGGTTGCGCCGCCGGTTTGCGCTCCCGAGGTCGGCGGCACGATGGGGACGTTGATCTTGAAGTCTCCATTCGCAGCGGCCAGGATGTGGACGGCGCCCAGGTGAAGGCGCGGTCGAATCTGGATTTCGACGCTCTGCCAGAGGCCGCTGGTCTGGACATACCAACTCTGTTTCCCGTGGGGAATCTCCGCGTAGTTGATGCCCTCCACCGCACTGGGTTTCGCTCCCGGGTCCACCACCCGCACCGCAATCTGGTTTTCGCCCGCGCGGAGCAGGGAAGTGATGTCAAATTCGAAGGGGGTATAGCCACCTTCGTGCGTCCCGACCTTCTGCCCGTTGATGTAGACATCGGCAAGATAATCGACAGCTCCAAAGCGCAACACGGCCACTTGGTCCGGCGCAGGAGATTGAACGTTCACGGAGCGCCAGTACCAGGCCACTCCGGCGTAGTCCCGCAAGTCCGCATACTGGGACTGCCACGAGGATGGGATGCGCGTCGGGCGCACATTCTCCGCTGCCGAGAGTTTCTGGACGTCCAAGGCGCCACTGGGATCCACGAGGAAGTGCCAATCCCCGTCCAGCGAAATCGTTGCGCACCGGGCGGAGGCGTAAAAGAGGCACGCACCGAGGAGGCACAAGATGAGTAAGTATCGACGCATGGTGTTCACCAGTATCCGGGAAAGCTGTAAGTCTAAGCTGCCAGCGGGTGGGAATGCAACCTGGATGCAGGGTTCCGTCAAAGTCCCCGGTGGCGATGTGCATGAGCTGCCCGCGAGGAGACCCCTCACCGGGCTCGCTGCGCTCGCCACCCTCTCCCCGAAGGAGAGGGCGGTTTTGATAGCTCCCACACGCACGAGAAAAGACAGCCCTCTCCCAGGGGAGAGGGTGCCCGACGAAGGAGGGCGGGAGAGGGGTCTCCTCCTATCCCATTGGCCTTTGACGGAACCCCATCGCACATAGTGCTTAAGTGCAAAGCCGGGTTTTGCTACCTCCTGGAGCGCCGGCTGTGCTAGGATGGCGTGGTTCGAGAGTTTGAATCTTGGTCCTACCGGAAGACAGACGATGACCCTGGGCATTTCGACGCAACCGACGGTTTACCATCTTGTTCCTCCTGAAACCCGGGTGGAGAGGAACGGCGCAGGTCCTGCTTACGAGCTCGGCGCGCTGGCGGGGAAGCCCGTGATGATCGTGCTTCGTATTACGGAGATCATCGAACAGGAATCTCTGCATGTCTCGATTTGGGGTTCGCCGGACGGAAAAGATTGGGGCCAGCAGGCGTTGTTCTGGTATCCCGAGAAGTTCTACCAGGGAGTTGCGCCTGCGGCTCTCGATTTGCGGCAACTGCCCGGCCTCAAGTTTCTCCGCGCCCATTGGGAAGTCAACCGTTGGGGACGCGGTGATCCGCGGCCGCTGTTCAAGTTTGGCGTCGAGATTCAAGGGATATGAGATCAAAGCCACAGTTCATGACCTGCACTCTTCTCTTGGGAATCTGCGTTTCCCCGGGGCTGGCGCAGCAGCCGGCAAAGGACCAGACTCCGCCTAAGCAAGCCGCCGGCGCTCAGGCTGGTTCTGTCCCCCCGACGGAGACCATTCCTGCTCCCCAACCCGCCCAAACTTCCAAGCCAGTCAATGACCCCGGATTCATGGAGCCGGTCCAAGTGAAAGCTCTTGCGCACAAGATCTGGATCGCGGAATATCGCATCACTGACCTCCTGACGCAGGTGCACCCGGAAAAGTGGAAGACCTCGAACGTCACGCGCAATTCCTTCAACCAGACGCTGGAGAATCTACACAAGGCGCTGGAGGGGCTGGAGGAATGGCGCGCGCAGTTTGAAAAGCGTCCGGATAGCATGTACTTCGGATTTCAGACCTACGCGGCAATGAATGCGGCGCTGCCCCGTCTGGATGGCGTAGCCCGCGCCGCCAGCCAGTTCGAGAATCCCAGCCTGGGCGCGCAGTACAGCCAGGCCGGCAACCAACTCTTCGACCTGCAACAGGCGCTACAACCCTACCTGGCTTATCTCTTGCGCAACCCTGACCAGCTCCTTTATGTGGCACAAACCAACTTGGCCGGATGCCAGAACGAATTGGGCAATGCATTGCGTGGCCAGGGAGGACCGGCCAAGCCCCTTAAGAACACCTTTGTTGAGTTTCATGGACGGCGGCATAGTAACGGCCAGCCTGATGCCCGAACGTCCCCTCGGGGCGGGAAAAAGAGGTCTGCAAGCAAGACCCAAAAGAAAGCAGAATCCAAATAGAACATAGCGCCCCGGCCGCAGTAGACTCGATTGCACAGCCCGGGTGGCGGGGAATAGAGTTTAGCCAAGGGCGTGCGGAGCTGTGAAAAATGCACATGAGGAGGTGACGATGAGACGCAATTCTTGGCTAATGTTTTTTCTGTTCGCAGGACTCTTGCCGCCCGCGCCGGTGCGGGGGCAACTCGTCCCGGAGTTCAAGCCGCCCAAAGCAAACTGCTGCCTGCTATTCGCCGCGCAAAGCCTTGCCGACCAGTTGCAGGATTGGAATCAGATCGGTCGCTACCATGAGGACGATGCGCGACTTCAAGCTCAGCCGGTCGAGAAGGGCCGCGTAGTTTTCCTCGGTGACTCGATCACCGACGGTTGGAAACTGGTGCAGTATTTTCCTGGCAAGCCATTCGTGAACCGTGGTATTGGCGGCCAGACCACTCCGCAGATGCTGGTACGGTTCTATCCTGACGTGATTAATCTGCATCCTGCGGCTGTGATTATTCTGGCGGGAACGAACGACATTGCGGGCAACACCGGCCCCGAAACTCTCGAAATGATCGAGGACAATTTCCGGGCAATGTGCGAACTGGCACAGGAGCATGGCATCAAAATGGTGCTTTGCCTGCTGCTTCCGGTCAGTGACTACACCCAGCACAAGCAGACAGACCACAGGCCGCCCTCTGATATTCTCAAACTCAATGAGTGGCTGCGCCGTTACGCCGCCGAAATCCGGGCGGAGGTTGGGGATTACTATTCGGTCCTGGTGGATAGCCATGGCATGCTGAAGGAAGGCTATTCGGATGATGGCTTGCATCCCAACGAGCGTGGTTACACGCTAATGGCTCCTGTGGCTGAGGCGGCCATCGAGCGGGGGCTGAGAAGCGGGCAGTAAGAAAAGGGGGACTCGGGACTAGGGGCTGGGGAAAGTCTGAATTATGAAGTGTAAAGTATGAATCATCTCAACGGACGACGGACAACGGACCACGGACCGACGACCAAGGACATTGTGGCAGTTGAACTTTGAGTTGTCGAAGCATAACATCAGGCCAGGTCCATTTCGTAGAGGTTTCGCGAACAAAGGGGTTCGCTGATGAACTATCCGGTCTGGGAACCATACATGTTAGGTGGGGGAATGGTCATTGGGATCATCGCCATTCTCCACGTCTTCGTTTCGCATTTTGCGGTGGGCGGCGGTCTCTTTCTGCCCCTCACAGAGCGCAAGGCGTATCGCGAGAACAATCCCGCGCTGCTGGAATACGTGAAGTCCCACTCGAAGTTCTTCGTTCTTGTCGTATTGGTTTTTGGCGCCGTGAGTGGTGTGGGCATCTGGTGGAGCATCAGCTTGGTGAATCCTGAAGCTACGGCCACGCTCATTCACGTCTTTGTTTGGGGCTGGGCGATCGAATGGGTTTTCTTCATTGTGGAGATTGCCGCAGCCTTTATCTACTATTACGGCTGGGACCGGCTTGCTCCCCAGACGCACCTCAGGGTGGGATGGATTTATTTCGGGTCAGCGTGGGCCAGCCTGCTGGTGATCAACGGCATCCTGACGTTCATGCTGACGCCGGGGAGATGGATCGAGACACAGACTTTCGCGTCGGCATATTTCAACCCCGGCATGTTGCCATCGCTGGTGGTGCGGACGGCGGTGTGCGTGGCGCTGGCGGGTGTTTATGCCCTGATTACCTCTTCGGCGGTCAGCGACGTTGCCCTGCGGAACGAAGTTGTCCGCTATGCCGCCCAATGGCTGCTGATCGGTACGCTGATTATTCCTTTCGCGGGCATCTGGTACATCTCGACGCTTCCCAGCATGGCGCGGGAGATTTCCATGGGGGCAGCGCCGGCCGTCACCATCTTCGCCGGGCTTTCAATATTCCTCTCCGCACTGGTCGTGGCGTTCACTTACTTCGGCCCCTACCGGCACCCACGCTATTTCAACATGGCCTTTGCGTTCCTGCTCGCTGTGCTTGCCCTTTCGACAACCGGCGTCACGGAATGGGTACGAGAGGCGGTGCGGAAGCCCTACATCATTTACGATTACATGTACGCCAACAGCTTACGCCGGGCGGACGTCGAGCGTGTCCGGCAGCAGGGAGTGCTGAAGTCGGCGCTTTGGGTTCGCCAGCATGACGTGGACCCCAATGCCCTGGAGCGCACCGGTGAAGAGGTTTTTCGGGTGGAGTGCGCGAGTTGTCATACCGTGAACGGTTACAACAGCATCCGCTTCGCCGTCAAAGGCTGGAGCTGGGTGATGATTGACTACCAGTTGGCCCACATCAACGAGTTGAAGGGCTTCATGCCGCCGTTCGTAGGGACCGAGGCCGAACGAAAGGCTTTGGGGGCCTGGCTGGCGAGTTTGAACCCGCAGCCAGCATCGCAATTGAGCCTGGACCTTCTGCCATGAAAGGCCAGTCCCCGGGTGCGACTGGGGAAGGAGCGTCGCAACAATGAATCCTGTCATCCCTGCGCCAGTTCCAGTGCCCTTGCCGGCGCCGCCCTGGCTGCTCGAGTTTCTGCTGGTGTTCACATTTATCCTGCACCTGCTGGCGATGAACTTTCTCTTGGGCGGGGTTATCATCCTGAGCGTTTCCAGCTTCCTTGGCCGGCGCGATTCCAAGCACCATGAGTTCACTCGCCGGGTTTCCCGCGCCATGCCCTCCGTAACGGCCTTCACTATCACGCTGGGCGTGGCTCCGCTGTTGTTCCTGCAGCTCGCTTATGGGCAACTCTTCTACACCTCCTCCGTCCTGATGGCCTGGTACTGGCTTGCGGTCGTGTTCTTGGTCCTGCTCGGTTACTACGGTGTTTATTGGTATCAAATGCAGCACGACGAGCTTGGGTCAAAGGCGGCATGGGTGATCCTGGTGACCGCCATCCTCTTTATTCACGTGGCCTTCATCTTTACTCAAAACATGACGGCCATGCTGCATCCCCAGGATTTCTACAGCCTGTTTGTGAACGGCAAGGTCGGGACAATTCTCGGCCCCGTCACTCTTCCCAACATTGCCCGTCTCGCTCACTTCATGGTGGCTGCGGTGGCCGTAGCCGGGTTGGGGGTTGCTCTGCTCTCCCGCCGATGGCAAACGGAATCGCCGGAGCTGGCGGATTGGGGGAGGCGTTACGGCGTGACCTGTTTCATGGGCGGGACCTTGGTGCAATTCTTGGTCGGACTCTGGTTTTTGTTCAGCCTTCCGGTGGAAATCCGTCAGGCCTTGGTGGGTGACAAGCTCGCCGTGGGCATTCTGCTCTTGGCGATTATTCTGGCTTTGCTGGCGCTTTTGAGCGCTCCCAAGAGTCTGTTGGCATCGAGTGTCGCGATTCTTGGCACTGTCAGTCTGATGGCCGTATTGCGGCACTTGGTGCGCAGCGCTTCTCTGCGCCCCTACTTTGATCCACACTCGCTGCCGGTGCAGGGCCAATGGGCTGTTTTCTCCATTTTCGTTGTCTTGTTGCTGGCTGGCCTCGCCACCGTCGGCTGGATGCTCTACGTCTTCTTCCGCCCTGCCGCCGCGCGCGGGGCATCTTCCTAAATCGTGGAGACCAGCCTATACGTATTCCCCAACGTAGTAGTGCTAGGACGATGGCGAAGGGGATAGGCACGCGGTTAGTCCAGTCATCTTGCCTGTTGTCCTCCGGTTGCATTCCCGGTAAGATTCGACTGGAGAGGGGACCGAGCTGAGAGAAAGTCGGGACCGGGGAAGCTTGCGTCCAACACTCACCTGTGATAACGAGTCGGAAGCGGAGGAGGGATGCGAAAACTTCTTATCGGCGTGATCGTTACGTTTGTGTTGACCTTTCCCGTGGCCCGCACAAGAGCGGGGCAGTACCAGTCCGCTGTCCAGTCGGAAGGAAAGATGCTCAAGGTGCGACAGAAACAAGAAAGGAAGGCGCTGAAGCTCCAGCAGAAGAACCAGAAACACTCCTGGAAGGGCCAGCATCTCTCCAGAGCGACACGGGCGCAAATGAAGCACCAGATGCAGCGCGATAAGCGGGCTCTGCGCGAGAACCAAAGGAACGATCGCCAGAATTTAAAGGACCGCCAGCGACTGGTGAAAGAAAGGACGAGGCAAATCCATTAGCCGTGGCGCCGCCTCGCACAGCCGGACCTGCTTCCATCCGGCGATGGAGTTGAGCACTGGGCACGGACGGCCGAGCGGGGAGCGACCGGGCCTCAGCAGTGCGGCTAATCTGTGGAGTACGAACGTCAACCTTGCGTTGGGCTTCTCTCTCCAGTGAAGTCGAAAGGGTCTTGGGAGGTCGCCATGAAGCAAAGCGGCTGGTTGTTGGCGATAGCATTTCTATTGGTTCCGGTGCTGGGGGCGCAGGAGGCCCAAAAGTCAGGAGGAGAAGAGGGGCAAAAGCCCACCCTCGGCCCCTCACCTGCGCCTGGTACGCGAGGTCCTCAAACAGCCACCGTGAACGACTACCGAAGGCTCATGCGAATTCGCAGCATCTACATCGAGAGGATAGACAACGCCCTGAGTGAAAAGCTGGTCCTGAGCCTTGGGAGATTGGGCCGTTTCAGGATCGCATCCAAGCCTAAAGAAGCGGATGCCATAATGACCGGCTCATGCTTGGAGTCGCGCCGGCTGAAACGGCTTCACTCCGAGGTGTTCATCGCCGATCGAGGTGGCGGGTCAGTTTGGCAGGATAGCGTCTACCGGCCTTACAACCCTCCTTCACTCGAACAGGCCGTCAACGAAACCGCGCAGGTGGTGGCGGAACACTTAGGGGAGAGTTTCAGCGAAGCCGCAACGAAGTGAGCGCGAGGATCAGGGCACGGCGTGTCGCATGGGGAGAGGGCGGTATTGCTCAGGGAAAAACCCTACGCTCACTCAGGATCTTCTTGAGGCTCGAACTGAATTCTTGAATGGCAGGGATTTCAGTGGCCGATGCGGAGAGGCGAGGCGGAGCCTGTCCCGAGCCAAGGGAGTCCCGCCGCTTCTCACCGCGAAGCGGTGGGTATCGCCTTGCGGGATGCAAGCCCACGGTAGGTTTCGTCTCGCAGGGCGGGATTCCCCGACCCCGCAAGGGGTTGTGCAATGTCCAGCCCCTAGCCCCCAGCCCTGGTTTTTGAACTGACAACTGACTCCTGAATCCTGAATCCTGTTTTCTCATGCACTTGCGCGCTTTCCGTCCCGACGATCTCGAAACACTCTACAAGATCGATCAAGCTTGCTTTGCACCGGGCATTTCTTATCCGCGTGAAGAGTTGAGCAGGTTCATAAGCCAGCGGGGAAGCAGGACATGGGTCGCAGAAGAGAGCGGGGAAACCGCCGGCTTCCTCATTGCCGAGCGCCAAGCGCAGAAAGTGGCGCACATTGTGACCATCGACGTGGTGGACCGCTGGCGCCGGCGAGGAGTCGGACGCTTGCTGATGGACGCCGCAGAGCATTGGGCGCGGGAGGAGAAGCTGCTGCTTGTCTACCTCGAAACCGCAGAGAACAACACTGCCGCGCAAGCCTTTTATGAGGCGCGAGGTTACAGGAAAGTGGACAGCGTCGCGAACTATTATTCGGACGGTACGTCTGCCTGGGTCATGCTGAAGTGGTTGAAAGTGAAAGAAGCTGCTGGCGTCTGAGTGCTGGAAGCCGGAAGTCGAAAGTTGGAACCCCAAAGCAAGACTTTTTGAGATTGACTTTCGGGGCCGAGTGAAGTTGAATGCCCAAATCTGATGGGGGTAAGGAGGCAGAAGAAAGCGTACCCCAGCGTCGAACTTCCAGGATCGACTGATCCGAGGACCCCATGCCCATCAAACTGACATCCTCCGATAGCAAGACCATTGTTGTTGCCATCCTCATTGCCGCTTTTTCGCT
The DNA here is from genome assembly GCA_049698675.1 of Terriglobia bacterium. Classification (GTDB taxonomy): domain Bacteria; phylum Acidobacteriota; class Terriglobia; order UBA7540; family UBA7540; genus CAVROP01. The sequence continues at coordinate 4,505 of JBAVYG010000048.1, read as the reverse complement.
CGCCATCGGTGTCAAGTACTTCTCTCATGCATTTCCGGAGGCGGCGATTCAGTTCCGCGTGAACCGGGACGACTCGGCTCCGCTGGCGCAGAAGTTCCTTGCCGGGCGTGGCTTCAAGCTGGACGGCTACCGTCATTCGGCAGCGTTCGATTACGACGATCAGGCGAAGGTTTATCTGGAGCGTACTCAAGGCCTGGAACGGATGAACCGGCTGACGCGCGGGCCTGTTCATCTTTGGCATTGGTCCCATCGCTGGTTCAAGCCGCAGCAGAAGGAAGAATTCCGCGTGGACCTGACGCCCGCGGGCGTTGTGGTGGGTTTCGACCACGATATCCCCGAAGCGGCGCCGGGCGCGGCCCTGGATCAGGCTTCGGCCCGGACCCTCGCGGAGACATTTCTGAATCAGGTGATAGGGCGGAATCTTGCGGACCTCGAGTTCGTTGAGACGCAGACGGAGAAGCGCCCGGCGCGCACCGATCATGACTTTACGTGGAAGCAGAAGAGCGTGGACCTCGGTGATGGAAGTCTGCGCATCGAAGTGCAGGTAGATGGCGACCAGGTGGCGAGTTACCGGGAGTTCATCAAAATTCCGGAGCAGTGGACTCGTGACTACGAAAAGCTCCGCTCGCGCAACACTGCCGCTCAAATCGTGGACGAGGTTTTCTGGATCCTGTTGAGTGTTGCCATGCTGGTGATTCTGATCCGGCGCCTGCGCGACCGTGATGTGCCGGTTTGGATGTCTCTGGCTTTCGGCGGGGTTGCCGCCGTGTTGTACCTGCTGGGCCAGCTCAACGCCTTTTCCTTGGCTGAATTCGGCTACCGAACCACGGACTCGTACTCGAGCTTTGTCACCAATTTCCTGTGGGACAACCTTCTTGCGGCACTCGGCATTGGAGCGGCTATTTTCTTGCTGGTAGCTGCTTCGGAGCCGGTGTACCGCGAAGGTTATCCGAGCCAAATCTCGCTGCGAAGATACTTCAGTTGGCAGGGCCTGCGAAGCCGCTCGTTTTTTATCGCCAATGTGGTGGGAATCGCCCTCACCTTCTTTTTCTTTGCTTACCAGACTGTCTTCTACCTTGCCGCTGACAAATTGGGGGCGTGGGCGCCCGCTGACGTTCCCTTTACCGACCTGCTGAATACACGATTCCCCTGGGTTACAGTGCTTTTCATTGGCTTCTTCCCGGCTGTTTCGGAAGAACTGCAGTTCCGGGCTTTCTCTATTCCATTCCTGAAGAGGTTGCTGCGCTCCGGGCCTATCGCGCTAGTGCTCTCTGCTTTCATCTGGGGATTCCTCCACTCGGCATACCCGAACCAGCCATTCTTCATTCGTGGCCTTGAGGTGGGACTGGGCGGCATCGTGACGGGCCTGATCATGCTGCGTTTCGGAATTCTGGCCACGCTGATCTGGCACTATTCAGTGGATGCGCTCTACACGGCGTTCCTCCTGCTTCGCTCCCCCAATCATTACCTGATGGTGTCGGGCGCCGTCTCTGCGGGCATCATGCTGATCCCGCTGGTGGTTGCGTTGGTCGTCTATCTGCGTACTGGAACATTCAGCGAGGAGGATTCACTTACCAACGCCCGAGAGGGCATTTCCAGGCCGGATCGCCAAGAGGTCATCGAACCGGAAGCCGCTCTTGTCTACCAACCACTGTCCCAAAGGCGGCTGATTCTCGCCGGACTGCTCACCCTCCTCTTCATTTTGCTGGCGGTGATTCCTGGTTATCGTTTTGGGGAGGGCATCTCGATGAATATCTCTCGCGCGCAAGCCCTCCGCACGGCTGATGCTTACCTCCGGCAGCGTCGGGTGGATCCCGGACGTTACCACCAAGTGGCGTGGGTACGCGAAAACGTTGACCCCTTGGCGGTCCGCTATTTGCTCGAGCACAAATCCATCAAAGAGTCTGACCAGACTTACCGGTTGGCGACCCGCCTTGCGGTCTTCGAGGTGCGTTACTTCCGGCCGCTGGACAAGGACGAATACCACGTCTTCTTGGATCCGAGCAGCGGCAAGGTATTCGGCTATCGAATGTTGTTGGATGACAACGCGCCCGGAGCTTCGCTCTCGCCTGAACAGGCGCAGACCCTGGCAGCAAAGTATGTTGAAGAGCAAGGCTACCGTCTTTCGGATTTCGATCTACAGAGCTCGGAAGCGGAGAAACGGAAGGCTCGCGAGGATTATACGCTGGTGTGGCAGGCTAAAGCCGGCGATCCCCGAAATGTGGCCGACGCGCATTATCGCCTCGAGGTTGACGTGGCCGGCGACCAAGTGGTGAGTTTTGCGCGCTCCTTCAAACTTCCGGAAGCGTGGGAACGCGCACGCGGTTCCTCGAGTTTGGTCAATTCGGTTTTGTCCTTTGCGGGATATCTGATCGGTTTAGCCTTGCTCGGAGCCGGCGTGGTCTTGTTGGTCCTGCAGATCAGGTCTGGCCAGATGCCTTGGCGCCCTGCCGCGAAGATAGGCGCTCTGATCGTTGCGTTGATGGTTCTTTCCGAGCTTAACCAATGGCCAGGTTTGGACCGCCAGTATGTGACTTCCATCCCTCTATCCACTTGGCGGCTGTTCATGGCGGTCATCCTGGTTGTGGGCCCGTTGCTGGCCGGTTTGCTTTGCTGGTTACTGGCGGGGCTCGCAGCGAGCCTGTATCCGGAGGCTTGGCAGCTCTTGAGAGGCTGTGCCCGGCGCGTGTGGCGGCGAGATGCGGCGGTGTGCATTGTGTTGGTTCTGGCCGCCGGGGCGGGCCTGAACAAGCTGGCGGCACTTTCCGCCAGCCGTTTTCACGTCTTTGCCCCAGTGGACATCGAGGTTTTCCCAGACTTGTTCAATGCCGCTTTGCCGGGCACGGGCTTTTTCCTGCAAGCGCTGGAATGGAGCGTCGTCTTCATTTGTGGGCTGGGCTTGGCAATCTATATCATTCGCCTCGGATGGACCAAGCGGGCTTGGTGGCTGTGGGCTGGAATACTGCTGGGGCTGGTCGGACTGGGGCCGGCGGGCGCGCATTCGGTTCGCGAGTTTTTTGCCGGCTGGGTGATGAGCTTTGTTCCACTTGCGGTTGCGGTGGCGATTGTTTTCTGGTTCTTTCGCAATAACCTGCTGGCCTATTTGGGCGCCGCTTTCTGCCTGCAAGTGGCGCAGCCGTTGGTTTCGTTGCTCTCACAACAAGCCGCTTTCTACCGGTCGAACGGATTGCTGCTTGCCGTCCTGGCGTTCCTCTTCCTGGTATGGTTGCTTCTTGTAGGCAGGCAAAGTGAGGCTCGGAGCGAGCCATGACCAAGCTCCATGAAATTGAAGTGCGAGTCCTCGGCTCGCTTGTGGAAAAGGAAATCACCACGCCGGACTACTATCCCCTCTCATTGAACGCCCTCATCAACGCCTGCAACCAGAAGTCCAACCGCGACCCGGTTATGGCGCTGGACGAGCGTGTGGTGACGCAGGCGCTGGACAGCCTGAATGAAGAAGGCCTGGCGGGCCAAGTGACCAGCGCGGACAGCCGCGTTCCGAAATATGCACACCGCATGCAGGAGGTCTTCAATTTTGATCGAAGAGAAATGGCCGTGCTCTGTGTGCTCCTGCTGCGCGGTCCGCAGACTCCGGGCGAATTACGCGGACGCGCGGAAAGAATGTACCAATTCGACGACCTCGCAGGGGTGGAGTCCACGCTTCATCATCTGATGGAAAGGGAGCCTCCCCTGGTGAAAAAGTTGGCGCGCCAGCCGGGCACGAAGGAGTCGCGTTATGCGCACTTGCTGGCCGGAGATGTGGAAGGGTGGATCGCGCCGGCAGAGGCATACCCCGTGGCTGCAACAGGCAGTCAACAGGAGCAGCGGATCACGCGCCTGGAAACCGACGTCCAGAGCCTGCGAACAGAAATCGCTGATCTCCGGCAACAACTGGAAGACTTCCGGAAACAATTCTGAGCATTTGTCTCTCTGAGGCAACGATGCGGCAACGCTCCGGCAATGTATCAGCCCCTTCGGTGATTCTCCTGGCGCTCATCCTCGAGCTCCTTTCCCCGTCGACCTCTGCGCGCGAGGCGAACGGCGGAGCGTTCTCCCGGCCGCCTCAATCAGCCTCGGATGAATACAAGGCCGGGCGGGAACAGATGGTCCGCGAACAGATTGAAGCTCGCGGCATTCGCGACGCCCGCGTTCTGGCCGCCTTGCGCAAGGTCCCTCGCCACCTGTTCGTGCCGCCGGAGGAACAGGGCGAAGCCTACAACGATTGCCCGCTGGCGATTGGGCATGGGCAAACCATCTCTCAGCCCTATGTCGTCGCTTATATGACGGAAGCGCTGGAACTCAAGCCGCGCGACCGCGTGCTGGAAATTGGTACGGGCTCGGGTTACCAGGCGGCGATCCTGGCGGAGTTGGTCGCGGAGGTTTATTCCATCGAGATTGTTGAGCCGTTGGCCAAGCAAGCGGAAGCTCGCTTGCGACGCCTGGGGTACTCCAACGTGCAAGTTCGCGCCGGCGACGGCTACCGGGGGTGGCCGGAGGCGGCGCCC
>JBAVYG010000047.1:0-5093 GCA_049698675.1 Terriglobia bacterium | reverse complement strand
GTCGAACTCCGCGGCCATGCGGGCGGTCGGCGACTGCAGGGGCAATTGCTGCATGGCGCTCATCACCTCATCAATGGCCGAGGAAGCTTTCGTCGCCACCTCGTCGCGCATGCCCCAGGCTGCCCCTTGCTTCTCCATAAACTTGAAGACGGCCTCGGTGGTTTCGGGGCCGGGGGCCATTTCCAACTTCAGGCGCCGGAGAGGGAATATCCATCTGAGGAAAGGTGATGTCATAAACGAGGTGACCAGGGCCATCAAAACCATCATCGAAAACAGAACTGGCGAGATGACGCCAATATCCAGGCCGATGTTGAGGAATACGAGTTCCGTCAGACCACGCGTGTTCATCAGGGTACCAATTGCAGCGGCGTCTTTCCACGGCACCCCCGCTGCACGCGCCGCAATCATCGAGCCGCCCAGCTTGCCGGCGATGGCGACAAGCATTATGGCTGCACACCAGAGCCACATGTCACTGCCCGGCAGACTGTGCAGATTCATCCGCAGTCCTGTGAACGCAAAAAAGAGGGGAAGGAGCAGGACGACCGTAACGGACTCAAACTTTTCGATAACGTGGAGCACAAAGTTGCGTTCCTTAGGCATGATGGCTCCGCACAGGAATGCACCAAACAGCAGATGGAGGCCCAGCCAATCGGTGATCAACGCCGAAAGGAGAACGAATAGTATGAGTGAGGCAATCATATACTCACTGAGCTTCCCATGGCGCTCATACGCGGTGTAGAAGCGTCGGACCAACGGTTTGGCCACATATATCATGAGGAGCACGAAGACGATCATCCCGGCAAGGCTCATCCACAACGGCTTTGATCCTGCTTCGGTCCGGACCAGAGCGACAATGTAGGCAAGAATGCACCAGCCGGTAATGTCATCCACGATCGCGCAAGAATACGACAGCGTCCCCAAGCGGCTGCGCAGCATGGCACGGTCAGTCAGGATGCGGGCCAAGACGGTCATTGACGTAACGCTCATCGCCGCTCCCATGAATAACACGAAAGCGAGGAATGACACGCTATCGTCAGAAAGCCGCGGATAAAGCATGAGCGCCAGGAGAGCACCCAGAACAAACGGGGCAATGATGCTTGCGTGGCTTGTAAGCAACGCCGCGTGCCCGGAGGTCTTCAATTCCTTGGGGTTGAAATCCACACCCACCAGGAACATGTACATGACGATGCCCAGTTGGCTGAATGTGCCCAGGTATCCCAAGCTCGACGGGGGAAAGAGAACCGCCGAGAGTTTGGGAGCGGTCCAGCCGAGTAGTGAAGGTCCCAGCAGGATGCCGGCCGCGATTTCACCAATTACCTGCGGCTGATTGATGAGCCGGAACAGCAGGCCGAGTGCTCGTGCCGCGATGATGATTACAGCCATCTGCCAGATCAGCAAGACGATAGGAGACATTATTGCTGGGTCTTCCCTGTCGGCATCCGGCGAGTGGCGCTAAAGGCGATGGGTGGACAGCTTGCGCATCCATCCAAATTAAAGGTTCCCGCCAAGGATCGTTGTTTCTCGTGCTGGTTCACGGCGGCCTGAATGCGCAAGGACTGAGAGCCCAGGCATCCGGCATCGGGGCGGGGGGCGGGCGCGGTTCCCCCCCGCCCAGTAGAAAAGGTGGTGCTTAAGGAAAAACCGTCAATGGTCGCTGGAAGGGCAGTTTTTGCAGGGTCATTGAGGGTCAATGTCAAATTGCTGCCCGACTGATCGATTCTCAACAGTAGCGGCTGGGAATTGATCAGTAGGGCGCCACATGGGACACCCTGCCAGGGACCGAAATCTGCCTGCACACTCCAATTACCGTGCAGGGCCATGGGCGCGGTCAAATGCTTGCCCGCGCGGAGAATGCCCACCAAGGCTAAGAGGGGAACGCCCACCAATAAAATGTAATCCGTAACGTGTTTGCGTTTGACCATTCCGGTCTCCGATCAGGGCGAGGGAGCGGGTAGCCCGGGTGTCGCCGCGGCGACCAGTCCCGACCGTGGGATTTTCCCATGCCCGATACCGTTACGACAATCGCACATTGGCAATCTGGATGGGGCATGCCGCTACCGTCCGCCTTGTCCAAAACAAAATCGTTGCAACTCTACCACCGCCCGTCTTCCGGCCGATTCACCAGCCCTTTTCGAGCGGAATTCAACCAGGATTTCCATTTTGGCCTCCTGGCGCCCGTCATCGTACACCTGTGCAAGTGGCTCGCAATACATATTTTCCGGCCATGGTGGCAGCGTGCCATCCGGAGAGAAGCGTTGAACCCGAATTCGCAAATCGGGGGGCACTGTTCCGTTCCAATCCCTTAGGTTGAAGTCGCTTCGGCCAAACCCGCGCAGGAACAGACCAGTGCGCCCGAGAATTACTTCGCTTTGGGCTTCGAGTCCCTCCCAAGTAACCCCTCACCCGGCCCGCTCCGGCTGGTGAAAGCGCCGGCAGCGGGCCACCCTCTCCCCGAGGGAGAGGGCGGTTTTCCTAACTTCAACGCGCCCCACAAATGAGAGCCCTCTCCCATGGGGAGAGGGTGCCCGACGGAGGAGGGTGGGTGAAGGGTTTTTCCGTTCAATAAAACCAGGGACCTCGTTCAACTTACGAATTCGGATTGAAAGAGAGCTGAAAGGGCTGATTCTGTTTCTCCCGCCGCGACGGGTCGTCCTGCGGAGCGTCTTCATTGTGTTCACACGGCTATGAACATTGATACCTAAGAATATCGGAAGATTCGTAAGTGGACTTTAAAACGGAAACATGGGGCATATACTGTCAAACGGCGAAAGGCCAGAAGGGAAATCCCGGGTAGTATCTGCTGCGACACAGGCCGTGGCAACCTTAATCTAACGGACACTTGAGGGCCAACAACTGAAAAGAGTCGCCTCCGCTGTCATCCTCTCAACCAGGCAGCGGATTCCAGTGAACGTCGATTATGGTGCGGCTCCGGAAGCGCCTGCTTCGGAAAACCGTGTGGTCAGGTCCGCAGGGCGGCCGCAGAATTCAAGAAGCTGTCGATCTCCCCGGTTTCTACGGAACTGAGGCGAAATTCTCCCGCGCCAATTATTCCCGAGACCTGTTCTGGGCTGCGCAGGCCAACAATGGCGGCGCTCACGGCGGGGTGCCGTAACGTCCAGGCAATGGCCACCTCACCGGGAGTCCGGCCATGTCGTTTGCCAATCGAACGCAGCAAGTCCACAAGTTGAAGATGGCGCGACAATTTCGGCTCCTGAAAGTCCGGGTCCCCGCGACGCCAATCGTCCTCCGGGAGAGCGCCGGCCCGCTCCCGAGTCATCGCGCCGCTAAGGAGCCCGGACCTCATGGGAGAGTAAACAATCACTCCTATATTCTGCTCGGCGCAGTAAGGCAGAATTTCTTTTTCAACCTCGCGTGCCAGCATGGAATAGGGCGGCTGAAGTGAGGTTATGGGAGCTATGGCCTGGGCTCGCTTCATTTGGCTAACATTGAAGTTCGAGACGCCGATGTAACGAACCTTGCCCTCTTCCTTAAGCTTGGCGAGCGTCGTCCAACCCTCCTCGAGGTCCTCATCCGGTAGTGGCCAGTGGATCTGGTACAGGTCGATGACGTCGACTTTGAGCCGCCTCAGACTCGCCTCACACTCGCGCCGGAGGGATGCGGCTTTGAGGCTGCAGCCGAGTTCATCGCGCTCACTCCAGACACGCTCACATTTGGTGAAAACATTAGGCCTGTGCGGGATACCTTCTAAGCTGCGGGCAACCACCTCCTCCGAGTGCCCCAACCCATAGACCGCGGCCGTGTCAATCCAATTCAAACCGGACTCGAGTGCTTTGCGGATGGCCGCCACGGAGTCTTTATCATCCTGCGGGCCCCAGCTAAAGCGCCACCCCGATCCTCCCATAGCCCAGGCGCCAACTCCCAGCGAAGTAATTTGAAGATCGCTATTCCCTAACCATCGTTTTTCCATGCGAACTCTCCTGGCGGAATAATCCTCCACTTGTGTCGCCGTAGGGGCGCTGCTTCCCCGAAGTCTCCCAGCGGATCCCTACGTCAGACACGACCTCATACCACTGCTGCCTTGCGGTAGTTTACTGCGAAACGCCTAAGAAATGCTGTGTCTTGACAAGCTATGCTTAATATGCTAGCCTAGAATGTGACGTTGAGCGGTTCTGCTATGGGCGTAGAGAACTCACGGATGACTCCCCCACCCTTTCTCCAACCCGACACTATGTCATTGCCTACCCTCCCGAAGACGATCGCAGTAACTCTAAAAAGTGACAGAACAATACGGGAATGTCTATGAAAACAAAGGACCTCTGTGGAAAAATCAGGGGGAAAGCGGGAATGTCTATGAAAATACAGGTACTTAGCCGTTTAAAGCGGGAATGTTGTTGAAAACAAAGGGGGCAGGTGGTATGTCGTAGGCGGTAGGTGGCCTCCCCTCCCCCACATACTACCTACTACCCACCACATACGGATAGGTGGTAGGTAGGAAAGAGCTGGCATCAATCTGGCTCATCAATTCTGACTTCTGAATTCTGCTTTCTACTTGTGCCACCCCACCCCGAGATAAACGGAAAGCGCGATCCAGAGCTTTTCCGGAGCGCGCAGGCGCACTCGCTTGCCAAACACGTTGTAACGCCGCTTTTGAATCCGCGCCAAAATGCGCCAGTAAGTCGCCGCCATGATCTCCGCCGCCACCATGGAGCGGCGGTCCTGCGCCGGAAGGAGCTGGTGTGCCAGGCTAAAGAAATGACGGGCGCGGTCACTCTCGAGCTGCATCAGCTCAATGAAAGAGTCGTTGCAGACCCCTGATAACAGTTCGCCGGGACGCACACCAAATTGGTCCAGGTCCTCTCGGGGCAGGTAAATGCGGCCGCGCTGCGCGTCGCTCTGGATATCTCGCAGGATGTTGACGAGTTGCATGGCTTTGCCGAGATTCACGGCGTAATCGCGTGTCCGGGGGTTCGTGTAACCAAGAATTTGAATCACAATCAATCCGATCGTGGAAGCTACGCGATAACAGTAAAGAGAAAGGTCGTCAAACGTCTCGTACCGCGCGCCATTCAAATCCATTTCCAGACCCAGGATGAGGTCCTCGAAGGGTTGCCGTGGGATCTTGAATTCCCGAA
>JBAVYG010000046.1:0-2454 GCA_049698675.1 Terriglobia bacterium | reverse complement strand
GGGCCTTTACACATCGCGCGTTACACGGAGCCGTTCGCGCTGCTCGTGGCGCAACTTGCATACGAGGGGGAAGGTGGACCCGAACTGGCGTATCGGTTCGAGCGGTTTGAAAAATAGAAGATCAAGTTCAACTGAAGGAGTTCAGAAAATGGAAATCAAAAGAATTGGCTCACAGCCTTCCGGCAAAGGACCGGCCGAGTATTTTACCGGCACGGTACGTATCGATCCACTCTTCAATCCGCCTGCCCCGGCGCGTGTCCTCGGTGCCAGCGTCACCTTCGAGCCTGGCGCTCGGACCGCATGGCACACCCACCCGCTCGGCCAGACCCTGATCGTGACGGCCGGCTGCGGCTGGGCACAGCGTTGGAGCGGGCCGGTTGAGGAAATCCGCCCGGGTGATGTGATCTGGTTCGCGGCGGGCGAGAAGCACTGGCATGGGGCCACGGCAACCACGGCCATGACCCATATCGCCCTTGTGGAGCAGCTTGAGGGCAAGAGCGCCGACTGGATGGAACAGGTCAGCGAAGAACAATACCGGGCCTGATTCAAGACGAAGCCGAAACAAATAGGAGGGTATATCTATGTACAACGCGAAAGCTTACAACGCTGCCAGTGCGACCTCGCCACTTGCCGGCACGACAATCGCGCGGCGCGATCCAAGTCAGCACGATGTTCAGATCGAAATTCTGTTCTGCGGCATCTGCCACTCCGATCTCCATTCGGTCCGGAACGAGTGGAGCGAGTTCATGCCCACTGCCTACCCGATCGTCCCCGGCCATGAGATCGTCGGGCGTGTCACCAAGGTCGGCTCGGCAGTTACCAAGTACAAGCCGGGCGACCTCGCCGCGGTCGGCTGCCTGGTCGACTCGGACCGCACCTGTCCCCGGTGCAAAGCTGGGCTTGAACAGTTCTGCCCAAACCTGATCCTCACCTTCAACTCCCCGGACAAGCACCTCGGAGGCGTGACCTACGGTGGCTACTCCGATAGCATCGTTGTCGATGAACGCTTTGTTCTGCGAGTCCCCTCCAACCTCGATCTCGCCGGGGCCGCACCGCTCCTCTGCGCTGGGATCACAACATACTCGCCCATACGCCACTGGGGCATCACCAAGGGCAAGAAGGTTGGCATCGTCGGTCTCGGCGGGCTGGGTCACATGGGCGTGAAGTTTGCACATGCGCTCGGAGCCCACGTCGTTGTCTTCACCACCTCGCCAAACAAGAAGGACGATGCGGGTCGCCTCGGCGCCGACGAAGTCGTCGTTTCCCGCAATGCCGACGAGATGAAGAAGCACGCCGGCAGCTTCGACTTCATTCTCGACGCCGTCTCCGCCGCGCACGACATCAATGCCTATATCAACCTGCTTGGCCTGGGCGGCAACCTTACCCTTGTCGGCGCTCCCCCGAAGCCCTTGGGCGTCTCCGCCTTTGCGCTTATCATGGGCCGCCGCAATCTCTCCGGGTCTAACATCGGCGGTATCCCCGAGACCCAGGAGATGCTGGACTTTTGCGGTACACATAACATCACGGCCGATGTCGAAGTGATCCCGATCCAGAAGGTCAACGAAGCCTACGAGAGACTGCTCAAGTCCGATGTGAAGTACCGTTTCTCCATTGATATGGCTTCTCTCAAATCTGAATGAATCGATGAAGGAGCACTTTCGCGATTCTGACCGTCGCTTCTGGCAGTGCCGTTTGATGGACGCTACGGTCGGATGCCAGGTGCTTGCTGCTCTCGAGAAACGGCAATTCCGGAATGTGAGCGCGACCAGCCCTCCACAACCGTCGTTGATCGCCGTTGACGGGCCACTCGGAAGTCGGCGGTCGTGACGCCGAACCACACCAACCCGATTCCTGGTGAGAACAGCCCAACCCACCACTTTATTCGGATTTGGAACGATAAACGGGGCTGGCGCAGAGCGCAGCTCTGCGGTTTCTAGATTTGCCGTGAAGCTTTTTGAAGGCGAGCGTTTGCGGCGCGATTTTGTGGACGCGCTGCGGCAGCTCCGCGAGCCGTTGGGCTTCCTGCTGATCGGCTGGGTTCTGATGCCCGAGCACTTTCATCTTCTCCCCCAGCCCACGGAGAGCTCCAGCTTGCGTATGGATCGAGTTGATTGAGTCCCTGCTGCGCCTGCGCGCATCGCAGAGCTACGCTCTGCGCCAGCCCGCGAGTAGCCCATCACGTTCCCGTTGTTGCCCGCAGCCACCGCAAAAGGGAGTAGGCCTGCAGCATCCGCCAGCTCCGCAGGAGCGGCAGAATTTAGCCCACGGTGCGAACCGTGGGTCCACGGCCACCCCTCATCCCCTGCCCCTCTCCCCGCGCGGCGGGGAGAGGGGTGCCGGAGGCGGGGTGAGGGTCGTCTGTCCCAGGGCTCGCTCCCTGGGCTACATTCTTCCGCCCCTACGGGGCTCCGGAGGTCGGCGCGACGAACCTCGCGCCGCAGGGGACTCCATGTC
>JBAVYG010000045.1:0-4475 GCA_049698675.1 Terriglobia bacterium | reverse complement strand
CCCTGTCCCCTCTCCCCCAAGGGGGAGAGGGGAGATTCAATTCTAATTCAATCCCCTCTTCCCCTTAGCGGAGAGCGTAATCCCCAATTCTCAGAGCGGGCGGCGAAGGCAACACTCAGCATGTGATATGCAAAACGGCATTGGTGCCTTGCGCATGCCGGTTCAGGAACTCAATGGCTTTTTCTGTTGGCAACACCAGCAATTCGACCTTGCGACGCTCGGCTTCCAGCAGGACTTCTTTCATCACCGGCAATGCCCCATTCGCGCCTGTCCCTATCACGAGCCGCTTGCATTTCCATGGAATCGGCTCCTCCACCGAGAGTGGGGTGTGTCCAAACTCTTCCCGAAATCTCTTGGAAGCCTTTTTCTTTCGCTTGCGGACTTCCCCACGGTCAATTACCACGTCGTGGTCATAGCTTTCGCCGTCTATCCGAATCGACCCGAAAGAAAACCCTTCAAAATGCATAAACTACCCCTGCGTGTATTATAGCGCTTGAGGGTGAGACCGGGGACGAGCAGAAATCAGAAGTCAGGAGTCAGAAGCCAGAAGAAATGCCCCATGCGCCCGCCAATAGGAATGGCGGGCCGTCCGGATCTGCGGCTTTAGAAACGGAGAAGGCAGTAGGCAGTGGAGAGAAGGAAGCAGGCAATTCAGAATTCATCATTCAGAATTGCCCTTCTACAGATCAGGACAAAGCCCTTCACCTGAATCCTGAATCCTGGTTCCTGAATCCTGTTGTCACAGCCACAGGTGCCTGTTGGAGTAAAACGTGACAGGGCCGTGGGGATGTTTGGCTCGGTAGGCGCGATACTGCTTCAACATGGCAGCGTATCGGCGGTCGGAGGTCCTGAGCTTCTTATGAGGCATTTTGATGAGGGCGCGTTCCACTTCCCAGACGCTTTTTTCGGAGAGCCGCCAGTCGCCTTTGACCAAAGTGCTTAAGTCGGCGACCCCGTAGCCCGTAATTCGTCCGGACCCATCCACGTAGGGGTCCACGTAACTCATCACCAATTGCCGGATGGTGGGAAAGAGTGGCTTGCGTCCATGCAGGCCGGCATCACGGGAGCGGGCCACTGTTCCCCATCGTCCCCGCCGCCTGAATAGGAACAGGACGTGGTCCAATTGGTCCTGGGATTCGAGGTCGAGGAGCAACGGCGGGTAGCCATGCTGCTCGAGAATTGTGGCGGCGGTGAGGGCGCCTTCCAGGCAGTGCGCGCTCCAGTGCCGCACCACACCTCGAAAAGTCCGCAGCGTTTCTCCGCCCTTCTCCCAATTATACGGCAGGTCGCGAAGAAAGGCCTGGACCTGGCGCGGAGTCCTGTATTCTTGAATGATGGACCATTCCTTGGGGTGAAACGCAAGTATCGGGTGATCGGGTGATCGGGTGATCGGGCGAACAAAGAACAACGCGCGGCCAGTTTGCTTCTGTTCTCCCGTTCTCCCGATCTTCCGATCACCCGATACTGGTTTCTTGCTCACCCGATCTCCCGATCTCCCGATCTCCCGATTCAACCTCTTCCCCACCGATCGTACCAAAGCTGGAAACAGAAGAGGGCCCAGAGTATTTTTCTGTGGTCAGCCCGCTCGCTCCAATGTTCTCTGAGAAGCCGTCGCACAAACGGGACGTTGAACAGCCCTTGGCGCCTTAATATCTCTTCTCCCAGGGCCTCATCCAACCAAGGACGTAATTCCTTCCGCATCCAACGGCTGATCGGCACGGAGAATCCACGCTTCTGGCGGTAAACGATCTTGCGCGGCAACCATTTCTCCGCGGCTTTCTTAAGAAGGTATTTGAGTTCGAAGCCACGGACTTTCAAGTCCCCAGGTATGCCCGCCGCGAATTCAATGAGCCGGTGATCAAGGAATGGCGTCCTCATTTCAAGGGAACACGCCATGCTGGCGCGGTCGACCTTCACCAAAAGATCATCTTCCAGATAGAGCCGGAAATCGACGTAAGGCATTTCCGCCAGGACGCTTTCAAAAGCCGCCCCATCCAGTACCCTCTCGAGCGGTGCGAAGACCCCCAGGCTGGGCGGTTGCGGACCGCTCCACTCCGGCGAAAAGAGTTGATCCAATCCATCCGGACTTGTTATTCCGAACCAGATCGCGTGACGCTCGGCGGGTTCCCTTTCCACATAATTCAAGAATTGCTGCAGGTACCACCCGATCGGCACCGCGCCCGCAGACACCGGCAGGAAGCGTCTGAGCCGCGCGAAGAGTTTGTGGCGCAGGAGGCTCGGCAGGCGGAGATAGTAGCCAGCCAGCCAAGCGCCAATATAGGTCGGGTAACCTCCAAAGAGCTCGTCGCTGCCCTCTCCGCTCAGCGCCACTTTGATTTGCTGACGAGCAAAGCGGGACAAGAGGTAAGTGGGGATGACAGCAGGATCGGCCAGGGGTTCGTCAAGGTGGTCCGCCAGAACTTCAAGGGCTTGGCGCATGCTTGGCTCGTTTGCCGTCATAACGTGGTGCTGGGTATGAAAATATCGGGCCACAAAATCCGCATAAGGCTCTTCGTTGAACGACTTTTCTTCAAAGGCCACCGAGAAGCTATTCACGTTCCCGGGCGTCAACTCGCTCATGATCGCCACGAGAGTGGAGGAATCGATTCCGCCGCTCAAGAACACGCCTAATGGAACGTCGCTGACCAACCTGGAGACGCAGGCTTCGTAAAGCTTTTGGGAAAGTTCTTCGATGAGCTTTCTTTCCTGGTTGGGCGTAACTCTTGGCTTCCCCGCCGGCAGAAGATGATCCTGAAGGCGCCAATAGGCGTCGATATGTATCTCGCCTCCCTGGATAACCATTCGGTGCGCAGCAGGCAGTTTCCGAATCTCCGCAAAGACGGTGCGTGGCGAGGGGAAATAACCGTAAAGGAAGTACTGGGCTAAAGAGGTGTTGTCGAGGGTGCGGCCAATTCCCGGGTAGGCCAGCAGCGACTTGATTTCAGAAGCAAAGACCAGGGTGTGATCTCGATGCCAGTAGAAGAGTGGCTTCTCTCCAGCCCGGTCGCGCGCCAGGACCAATTGCTTTTGGCGGTTGTCCCAAAGCGCCAGGGCAAACATCCCGTTCAGTTCGCAGACGAAGTCAGGCCCTCGCTCCTCATAAAGATGAACGATCACTTCCCCGTCCGAATGAGTCCTGAACTTGTGGCCACGCTGCAAGAGTTGCTGGCGGATTTCCCGGTAGTTATAGATTTCGCCGTTGAAGACGAGGGTGACATCCCCCGTCTCGTTCGCAAGGGGCTGGTCGCCGGTCTGAAGGTCAATGATGCTCAGCCGCCGGATGGCCAGGGCCACATAAGGAAGCTCGAATTTGCCATGGCTGTCGGGGCCGCGATGCTCGATCATTGAGGACATCTGATCGATGCGCTCACGATCAACCACCGGCTCGAGTTTCAGGTTCAGGAGACCGCAAATGCCACACATGGAAAAGCAGAAGTCAGAAGCCAGAAGTCAGAAGTCAGAATAGCAAGGCCATCGCTCTGACTCCAACGGAAGCAGGAATCAGAACGTAGAATAAACTAATAAGCTCAACGAAGCCAGCAGTGCTCCCGTCCAACGAGCTGCGTAACGCGAAACCTGCTGCTCCTCCGATGCATGTCGCCTTCTGACTCCTGACTTCACAACGGAGCCAGAAGCTAGAGTAACAGGGCCTTTATTCTGACTTCTGACTTCTGGCTTCTGACTTCTCCCCTGGAATCTTCCAGACCGAATAGTCCCATCCGGTCCACAACGGCTCGAAACGATCCACCTCGTGGGCCAACATGCTCACGTGTGTGTTGCGAACCAAAATCAGCCGGGGCTGAGGCGAGGAACGGACCAAGCCGATGAATTCCAGGATATCCAACAGCCCCCGCTGGTCGAGCGGTAGAGGATCAAGATCCTTGAAGGTCCGCGGCAGGGCTCCGGAGCCCAGCTCAGGTGGTGACGCCTGTCGAATCTCGCGAATCCGCGACGCCAGGTAGTTGCAGGTCAACTCATTCCCGCTGGAGGTCACCAGTCCCACAGGCCGGCGAAGATAAAAGGGCAGGCTGGTACGGAAATAATAATACCCGTAAATCGGCAGTGCTCTTTCCGGGCTCGAGAGAAGTGTGCTCGCCAGACGGCGGCTGGAATTCGTGTCCGCATAAGCTTTCAGCGGCGCGATCCAGCGTGCCAGGAGCATAGGCGTCGTCAGAGCGAGAAGCACAAAGGCGGCTAATGAAAGCGATCTTCCCCGCGCGCGAGCCGCAACATTCCTCCCTACGATCGCCAGAGCTGCCAGAATCAATCCAGTATAGAGAATGGAAGGCTTCAGCATGGCGAAGACTGCCGGATGGACCGTCTGCGCCATATGCGAGTGCGCGGAGCTGAATATCGCCAACTGAGAGGAAGCCGCAACGATAAGACCCACACCGAGGAGCGAGGCGAATCCCGCGGTCAGCCAATCAGGCGATCGTATCGAGGCGTTTGACCCCACATCGTCCCAAGTCTTCGCC
>JBAVYG010000044.1:0-2323 GCA_049698675.1 Terriglobia bacterium | reverse complement strand
GCTCGGGAAGCCGCCCCTCATCACGCAGAGGGCGGTGTTAAGCCAAGCCACTCCCATCGTCACCAAGCTTCAGCCGAGCGCACCTCCGCAGGAAGCGCCCCCGACCGAACCTGCCGCTCCGCGCATCATGCCCGCGCTCACGGTCGAAGCCTCGGTGAGGTCCTCGCCCGGGTCCGTGGGTCGCGTAAGAAAGGCCGAGCCGGAGTCTGCGTTCCCTTCGCCCAGAATCGTCGGCCGCGGATCGCAACCCTACAAATTCCCCAGCGCCACTCTCTTGCGCCCGCCTGACGATACAGAAGGCATCGACGAAGATGAGCTGAAAGATCGCGCCGCCCGTCTGACAGCGAAGTTCAGCGAGTTTGGCGTCACCGGAGCAATAACGCAAATTCATCCCGGGCCGGTCGTCACAACCTACGAATTCAAGCCTGAGGCCGGGATCAAATACAGCCGCATTACGAACCTGGTGGACGACCTTTGCCTGGCGATGAAGGCCGAGTCTATCCTCATCGACCGCATCCCGGGCAAATCGACGGTGGGCATCGAAGTACCCAACCTCCACCGCGAGATCATCCACTTGCGCGAAGGGATCGAGTCCAGCGAGTTTGCCGCCTCACCTTCCAAGCTGACCCTCTGCCTGGGCAAAGTCATTACCGGAAAAATCAGAATCGCGGACCTCACCCAGATGCCTCACCTGCTGATCGCGGGGTCCACAGGGTCGGGCAAGAGTGTGGCGCTCAATTCCATGGTCGTGTCCATCTTGTATAAGTCGAACCCCGATGAAGTGAAGCTGATCATGATCGATCCCAAACGGCTGGAATTAGGGCTCTACGAGGGCACCCCGCACCTGCTGACGCCCATCGTCACGGAGCCCAAGCAGGCCGCCAACGTGCTTCGCCGCGCCACCTTCGAGATGGAAGAACGCTTGAAGAAACTGGCCGAGCACGGGGTGCGCAACATCGAGCAGTACAATAAAATCTTCGCCCCCGAATCGACCCTCAACTTGTTTGACAACAACGGCGTGCCCGAGCACCCGCTGCCCTACATCGTGATCGTCATCGATGAGCTGGCGGACCTGATGATGGTCGAACCGCAGGGAGTGGAGGAATCCATCACGCGCTTGGCTCAAATGGCCCGCGCCGTGGGTATCCATTTGATTCTCGCCACCCAGCGCCCCTCCGTGGACGTCATCACCGGGCTTATTAAAGCCAACCTGCCGGCGCGCATCTCCTTTCGTGTGGCGTCCAAGGTGGACTCGCGAACCATTCTCGATGCCAACGGGGCGGAAGCCTTGCTGGGCCGCGGCGACATGCTCTTCCTGCCGCCCGCCAGCGCCCGCCTGCAAAGACTGCACGGACCGCTGGTGACGGAACAGGAAATCTGCAAGGTCGTCGATTGGTGGAAATCCCAGTCGCAACCGCAATACAACGAGGAATTGCTGAAACCGGTGAACGGGCGAGAGCGCGAAGAAGTCGGAGAGGAAGACGACGGGGATTCGGCGGAACTCGACGCGGTCTACGACGAGGCCGTGCGCCTGGTGGTGGAATCCGGCAAGGCTTCCACTTCCCTCCTCCAACGCCGCCTGCGACTTGGCTACGGGCGCGCCGCGCGACTCATTGACTTGATGCAAAAGGACGGGATCGTCGGCGCCCCCGATGGCTCCAAGCCGCGCGAGGTCCTCAAACGCCCCGAATGGCTGCGTGAAGTGGACGAGTCGTTGCGCTAGCCCTTCCGCCGCCCTGCGGTCTGCCCGTTCAAGGAGCGCAGGGCGGTTACGCTGTCGAGCTGTAGCGGCGAGTTTATCTCGCCAAATGGCGGCGTAAAGCCGCCTCTACATCAAATTGACCCACTACCGAAATTCACCCAGATTCTTGACAGGGAATCAAATCAGCCCCAGAATAACTGCATGGTGCCGCGGTAGCTCAGGTGGTAGAGCGCAGCCCTGAAAAGGCTGGCGTCGGCGGTTCAACTCCGTCCCGCGGCACCAACCACACGTCACAATTCAAAATCGTGGAAGAAAGTGAAACCATCCGAGGGCTTCGTGCCCTTCAACTCCATGGGGATCGTCCGCCTTCATCGCCAGCGTCCCAAGATGCCCGTTCAGCATTCCTTCTTGGCCACACTTAAACATAACCTCTCGAGTAAGCGCGCATGAGCGGGATGCTGGCCGGGAACGTTCCAAAATGAGGCAGCGCGGTGTAGGCTCCAGCCTAGCCAAGCCTTGAAAACAGAAACCCTGGACGGGCTGGCGGCGACAATTCGTCTCTTCCACAAGCCCGGCCTTTCAGGTTAGCCTTGGAGTCCACAGGGTGGCGGGGTCGCAGGC
>JBAVYG010000043.1:0-1501 GCA_049698675.1 Terriglobia bacterium | reverse complement strand
CATAAAGGCTCTGCAGGCCACAGCCGTGGTCGATGATCACAACATTGCCATAAATGCCGAGAAAGCCCACGTAAATCACGCTCCCATCGTTCGAGGCCAACACCGGCGTGTGCTGGACAACCGCCAGATCAAACCCCAGGTGCGTCTGGTGGTCGATGACCTGGCCGTTGTACAGGTAGGTCCGATAGTCAGCAAACGATGCCTCCACTTTGGAATTCCCAAGTTGCACGAAGGGTTGAGTCCAGGTTAGGTGCGAACTGGTTTTGTTGGAGAAGGCCACCAACTGCTGCGCATCCATCCGACGAAGCGGGCCGTTGACCAGCAGGAAATTCTTCAAAAGGCTACCCTGATCCTGCAATTCCGGCGTCTGGCTCATTATGGGAGGAACCACACGTTGCATGAAATCGTCACTGACATTAATCGTATCGGACTTGAACTTCTTGGGGAAGACTTTGTAATTGAAATTGACCAGGGTCTGGTTGCCGGCGTCGTCACGCGCCACCACGCGGGCCGGCGTTGTTGGATCAACGTCGTAAGGAAATGCAAAGATGCACATGCGTGTTGTGGGAGCGGAATCCTTCACGGGCCAGCTCGGGAAAAAGTAATTGCCCACTTGCACGCCGGATTCAACAGTCCCCTGGGAAACTTTGAAAAGCGCCATGTCGCAGCCACCCTGATTGATGTAGTGCTGCGCGGTCAGAACTTCGGCGGTAGGCGGAACAAAGCGCACAGGCAAGTCCGCGATGAGTTGGCTCCGGCCGCCCCGGAAGAATCGACCCCAAGAATCGTTCGTTGCCGTGATGATAAGCGTCGCGGAACCTTCCTTCAGGTCAGGTATCTCTTTGCGCCCCACGCTCCCCCTGAATGTGGCACTGTTCTCGACATGCCACGACCAGAACTTCCACGTCTTTAGCGTGCGAACCACCCACCCGCTGCTCTCCACCGGAACTTGAAACGTTCGGTCGCCCTGGTGGACTTCCACCTCAACCGACTTGATGCGATAGTGCGAATCGTGAATTCTGAGTTCTACAGGCGTGCTCACGCCGATTCCCCTTATCTCCCGCTGCATATTGATTGAAGGCGCCTCACGATTCGTAACCTTCAGTGCCAGTTCCGTAATCGCCAGCAACAGAACGAACGTCAAGAACACAACCGCCTTCCCAACGCCCGCTTCGCGATTTCGAATTAATTTCTGCAACTCAAGACCTCCTCTTGACGGCTGTTTCCCGGCCGCCAGCCACGCTCCAACCGACACGATATTGAACAAGCCATCAGGAATGTCATTCTAAACCATGTGAAGGACCTGTGCGCCTAAAAGCGCGTAGTGGGTCAGTTTGATGTAGAGGCGGCTTTATCCGTCAATTGATGGACCATTTGGCCCGTCGCTGGGGTTTCTACATTTGTGCTCCGATCTGTTGGCGTCGTCCACATTCCCGCCCTCTCCCCCTCGGGGGAGAGGGTGGCCCGCCGCCGGCGTTTTCTTCAGCCGGGGCGGGCCGGG
>JBAVYG010000042.1:0-1940 GCA_049698675.1 Terriglobia bacterium | reverse complement strand
GCTCGGGACAGTTGGTTCCCAGCAGCACCCTTCCCACGGGACACACTCCCCTGGTCATCATCTATCTGGCTTTGGCATGGCGAGCGTTTGGGTTTTCACCCTTGGTGACACGTGCGGCGATGATCGTTTTTGCCGCATGTACACTCACGGGTGTTTACGCGCTCGGCCGCCGCGTCGCCAATAGGGAGATCGGATGCTGGAGTGTACTGCTCCTGGCGCTCTCGCCCCTATTCTTCGCGCAGAGTGTGCTGGCTCATCTCGATCTTGCCGCGGGATTGTTCACTCTGCTGGCGCTCTTGACGCTGCTTGACGAACGTCCCTGGAGGTTCGCACTGGCCTCCACGTGTGCCGTCCTGAGCAAAGAAACGGCGATGGTTCTGCTGCCCGTTGCCTGGATCTTTTTGTGGTGGCAGCACAGAAGAGCGGCCAGTTCCCTGCCCCGCGCCTGGTGGGTTGCCTGTTTCGCTCCCCTCGCAGTGCTGGTTGCCTGGGCCGGTTTCTACCACCAGGCCACGGGATTCTGGACGGGCAACCACCAATATCTTCGGTACAACCTCTACTCCACGCTCAACCCGGTTCGGATGTTATTGGCTTTGCTCCGTCGTCTTTATGAAACCTTTGTGGGCGGATTCAATTGGCTACTGACTGCCGGCGCCATAGCCGGAATTCGGTGGGCGCAGAGGACCGAAATCGACTCACCTCAAGGCGAATCTCACCCTTTCGCGCGTCATTCCGAGCGAAGCGAGGAATCTCGCTCTGCCCAAGTCTCTGACGGCAGGACGACCTTGCCGGCACAGGCCACCGCCTCGGAGGCTTCTGAAGAGTCCGTCCAGAATCAGCCGCAATCGAATATTGTGCGCAGGTTTGTTTTTCTTGGGGGCTGGCTCACAACCGCTTATCTGGTGATGCTCAGCACGGTTGGCGGCGCTATCTTACCTCGCTACCTGCTGCCAATCTTTCCGCCGCTTGTTTTGATCGCAGTGATCCTAATATGGCGGCTGCCGCGGCCGGCGGCCCGATCTATTATGGTGTTCACTGCCGGCTGTTTTGTATGGGCATGGTTTCTCAATCCTCCTTACCCATTTCCCTTTGAGGATAACCTGGCTTATTCGGACTTCATTCGCCTTCATGAGCAGGCCGCACAGTTTCTGGAGGCTCAACCCGGCAACAGGCGAATCCTGACCGCCTGGCCTGCCTCCGATGAACTGGCACGACCGATTTTGGGCTACGTTCGCCAGCCCCTCAACGTAGTTGCTGTGGAGGGTTTCGGTCGCCACGAATTCCAAAGCGTTTCCCCGGAGTCGTTCGACTGCTTGTACCTTTACTCGCGCCGCTGGGAGCCCGCGAACAACTGGCTGAGGCGCTTCCCTTGGGTGCAAAGGCTTCAGCAGCGCTATTTCGAATATCAACCCCAGATCCCGGAGCAGGAACTGGTTGCCAGGTATCATTTGCGGTTGCTGGCGAGCTTCGAAAGACGGCGGCAATGGGTTAGAATCTACGTCAGACAGTATTGAGTTCTGGAAGTGGAAGGGGAAATCGTTACACGAAAGGAGAAATGGCCCATGAAATCCTATGCGTTTCGAGTCGTCGTTGAGGAAGACACGACGGCAAGCGGCCAAGAGGCTTATCACGCCTACTGTCCTGCTTTGAGGGGATGCCACACGTGGGGCCGCACGTACGACGAGGCGCTGGCCAACGTCCGCGAAGCCATCGAGCTCTATATCGATGACCTCCGTGAGGCGGGCGAGGCGGTTCCGCTCGATCCTCAGTGCGGCGCTTTCGAGTGGCCCACTCCGGCGGTGGCGGTCAACGTATGACCAATCTCCCGCGTGGCATCACCGCTCGCGAGCTGCTGCGGGCACTCCACGCTGACGGGTTCCGCCTGACCCGAACGCGTGGGAGTCACCTGATGCTTCGCTCAGCATCGAAATCCTTGGAGG
>JBAVYG010000041.1:0-2727 GCA_049698675.1 Terriglobia bacterium | reverse complement strand
AACATCGCAGCCAACCTGGTGCTCGAGCAGCTTTTTCAGTCGCAACCCCACGTCCAGTACGACGTCCTTTTCCCGCAGCCCCGTTGGTCCGATTGTGCCTGTGTCGTGGCCGCCGTGTCCCGGGTCGATCACGATGCGGCCGATCTTAAGCCCCAGCACCCGCGTCAGGGTCCGGGAGCCGGATTCAGTGGGCGCAGCGGCTTTCGGTAGCACAGGCGCTCCCTTCGCCGGCGAGGTTTCAGGCGAAGCCGTCCCCGTCTCGCCGGACGCTGGCGGTGTTTTGGGGGGCTTGAGGGAGGCCGTCTCGACCTCCTGCGTCTCCTCTGATGCTCTTGCCTTTCCAGTTGTCTCGCGCTCAGGCTTGGGCTTGGTGCTGCGCGTGGCGACTTCGGGTTTCTGGGCCGACTTGCTGCTGCTGGCGGGCTGCTCGGTTGCGGTCGAGCTTTCCTCGAGCCGCTGCGGGCGCGCCGTGGTGGCGCGAGCGGTGGACTCTTTCGCAGCCTGCTGTGTCTCCCGGATGAGCGTTCTGCCGCCGTGGATGTCAACCACCAAGCGGAAGGGATTAGGCAGGGGTAATACTGAATAATCTTCGATCTTTTCCACATCCAGCACAACCCGCGTAACGGTTGAGGTGAACTGTCCTACGCGGATCTGGCGCAGAAAGCCGTCTTCTACGGGAAAAGTCCTTCCCACCAGGGCCGGGCTTAGGCGGGCGTTTTCAATGTCCAGCACGATGCGATCTGGTTTGGAGAGCCGGCTGGTCTCAAATTTCACTTCCTCGTCCACTCCAATGACGATGCGGGAGTAGTTTGGGCCCACCCAGCGGCGTACCTCTGTCACCTCCGGCAGCCCGCTGCCGCGGCGGCTTTCGGCGGTTTCGCGGTGGGGAGCTGACGGCGTGGCGGCTCGTTCGGCGTGCAACTGATCGACCTCTTCGATTTTTGCCTGCGCTTCCTCCGCTTTGGAGGACTTGGGATATTTGTCGAGGAATTTCTGGAAGGTTTTGCGAGCTTCTTGGGGGTTCTCAAGGTCGGTGCTGTAGATTTCCCCGAGCGTAAACAAAGCATCCCGGGCCATTGGGCTGTGAGGGTACTCGGAGACGAGGAACTGGTAGGTTTTGACAGACTTAAGGTAGTAGCGGTCGGCAGAAAAAGCGCGCCCCATCTCTTCGTAAAGTTCCGCCACAAAAGCGAGCGCCGTGGGAGTCTTGGCATACGCCGGGTCCAGCCGCGAGACTTCCTGGAAAGTCTCGATTACCTTCTGGTAGTCCGCCTTGGTGCGCTCGTCCTCGGGCAGAGACTCGAGCGTCGTCCTCATACGGACCGCGCGCTCGAATGTCGTCACGGCTTTTGCCTGGCGGGAGGCAGGGAGGGCTGGGAAAGAAACTTTGGGGAAGGCCAGAAACCCGGCTAGAAGAAATGCGAAGCAGATTCGTTTGTGCAATTCGATCAATGTAGACCGTTCCGTGGCATTCAAATCACCGTCCACCCCCCGGCAAAACTCTGTTCACCGAAAGGTGGATGGCCATGTTGCATTAACCCGAATCATTCCACATTGGAATAGTGCACCACGCCTCGTTCGTCCACATAGCGGGTAATGGCCGAAGCCTGCGGTTTGTTCCCGGCAGGATTCGTGCCAGACTGCGGTGATACCGATTGGTAAATGTCGGTCACCTTCCGCACGTAGTTCCGCGTTTCGGCAAAGGAAGGGATTCCACCGAATCGCTGCACGGCAGCCTCTCCGGCGTTATAGGCCGCCAGCGATAGAGAAAGGTCGCCTCTATAAAGGTCCAAAAGGTACTTCAAATACGTGACCCCGCCTTCGATGTTCTCTTTGGGATTGAAGGGGTTTGCGACCCCGAATCGCTGAGCGGTCTCCGGAATGAGTTGCATCAGCCCCATCGCGCCTTTGCGCGAGACGGCTTTCGGATCGTATTTCGATTCGACTTTGATAATGGCGTGTACAAGTTGTGGGTCAATTTGGTGGCGGCTGGCAGTCTGCTCGACCAGGTCGTTGATCTCTGGCGCGGGAAGGGAGGCGTTGTCGGCCTTAACCGGCTGGATGGCGCCCGTGGCCAACCCGCCTTTGGCGCGAGTTTCACCCGCGTTGATGAAGATCTTGCGCCCGTGTTCGTCTGTGATACTGACAATCTCGCCAGCCCACGCCGGCCGAGAAAGCGACAAACCCCACACGACCAAGCAGGCGAAAACCATCAGGTAGGACTGGGTTCGATTATGCATCCAGCTCCGAAGCCGCTCCTGCGGCTCTTTAGAACTCATCCCTTCCAGCTTACTCGCGGGGCCTTAACCGAATTTGGCGGCCCACGCTCCTTACCCTGGCCCAGGGATCGCAGCCTGCCGCTTCCGCATCCGCGTCCCCCAGCACCTCGGCGCACGCCGAGCGCCGAGCGTTGCAATGATTATAACATTCCCGCTAAAGCGCGCAAAAGCCAATTGAACGAAAGTACTGGGCAATGTCCCAATTCGACTGTAGGGCCGCCCCTCGGGGCGGCCTGGCCGGGGCAAGCCCCAGCCCTACATCCCGTATACTACCAACGTACTAGACTCATTACCCAGCAGGAAAGTTTGCTCGTGGTTTTTCTCTGACTCCTTCCCGATGTGCGGGACTGGGTCGCAAATCTCGCATTTCTGTCCCGAATCCCGAATCCTGAATCCTCCTTAGGCTTTCCGTTTCGCTTGGTCGGCCACCGCCCGGGCGGCCTTGGCC
>JBAVYG010000040.1:0-8783 GCA_049698675.1 Terriglobia bacterium | reverse complement strand
TCTCGGGACTGGCGCCCGGCAACCCCGCGTTCACGGAGATGGTGGGGAAGTCCACCCGGGGCAGGGGCGATACGGGAAGGAGTCGGAAGGCGACGGCTCCGGCCAAAGTGATGGCGATGAGGAGGAGCGTCGTCGCAACCGGCCTGCGGATGAAAGGCTCTGAGATATTCATGGCTTACCTGGCCGGAACCGGCTCCGCCCCCGGGCTGATTTCGCGACCCCGGGAGAACCGTCTTGCCAAGCGATCGAACCAGAGATAAATGACCGGGGTAGTGTAAAGCGTTAGTAACTGGCTCAAAAGAAGTCCGCCGACCATGGTAATGCCCAAAGGCCGGCGCAGTTCCGAACCGGTGCCGGTGCCGAGCGCTAGCGGCAGACCAGCGAGCAGCGCCGCCATGGTGGTCATCATGATGGGGCGGAAGCGCAGGAGGCAGGCTTGATAAATGGCATTGACGGGTGTCATGCCTTCCTTGCGCTCCGCGTCCAAAGCGAAATCGATCATCATGATGCCATTCTTCTTCACGATACCGATGAGCAGGACCAAGCCGATCAAGGCGATGACGCTGAAGTCGTTATGGGTTATCAACAGGGCCAGCAGCGCACCGACACCCGCCGAAGGCAGCGTGGACAGGATGGTGACGGGATGAATGTAGCTTTCATACAAGACGCCCAAGACGATATAGACGGTAATGAGGGCCGCCAGAATCAACACGGGCTCGTTTGACAGCGATGCCAGGAATGATGCGGCTGTACCCTGAAATGCCGCCTGAATACTGGGCGGCAGGCCGATTTCGTCCTTCACTTTGTTCACGGCGTTCACTCCATCCCCTAGCGACGCGCTGCGAGCCAGATCAAAAGAGATGGTAACCACCGGGAACTGACCTTGGTGGTTCACGGTGATGGGAGCGTTCACCTCCTCGAGATGAGTGAAGGCGGCCAGCGGCACCTGGCCTCCATTCCGAAATGCTGAGGAAGATGCGATCTGTCCCTCGCCGAAGGCGCTATCCGAGGCGATTGTGGAGGAAATGGCGGAAGATGACGTGGTCGACGAAAGACTCGTGTTTGCAGCGGTCAAGGAGCTCGTCGGTCCGTACAATTGGCTAGCCGACGACCCGCCCGCAACCAAGCCCGAGGAACCGCTCGAGCTTCCCGCGTTAGTCCGTATGAATAGATCGCGGAGGTCTAAAGGATTCTTCAGATAATCGGGTTTCACTTCCAAAACCACGTGATATTGGTTCAACTGGGTAAAAATGGTGGACACTTCCCGCTGGCCGTAAGCGTCGTAGAGCGTCTGGTCGATGGTCGCGGGTGTGATGCCGAGGCGGTAAGCCGTTTGGCGATCGAACACCAGTTTAGCCTGAAGGCCGCCCACCTGCTGATCGCTTGCCACATCGCGCAGCTCCGGCGACGCTTTTAGCCTTTCGAGCATTCGGGGTGCGAAGACATTCAGCTCGTCAGCGCTGGGATCTTCGAGCGTGTACTGGAACTGCGTACGGCTCACCCGGTCTTCGACCGTAATATCCTGCACCGGCTGCATGAACAGAGTGATGCCCTGCACGCTGGCCAGTTCCGGCTGCAAGCGGCGGATGACGTCGCTGGCGCTTATCTTGCGGACATCGAGGGGCTTGAGGTTGATGAGAATGCGCCCGCTATTCAGGGTAGTGTTGGTGCCATCGATTCCGATGAATGAGGAAAGACTCTCGATGGCGGGGTCTTTCAAGATGACTTTCGCCAACTCTTGCTGCTCGCTGGCCATTTCCGGGAAGGACACCGTCTGAGCCGCCTCGGAGACACCTTGGATAACGCCCGTGTCCTGAATCGGGAAGAACCCTTTGGGAATGAAGATGTACAGCAGCACGGTCAGGACGAGAGTGGAAATTGCGACCAGCAGGGTTTCGGTCTGATGGCGGAGCACCCACTGGAGAGTCTTATCATAAAAGGCGATCACCGAATTCCAGGCGTGTTCTGAAACGCGATAGAACCGGCCCTGCTCTTCCACGGGTCGGTGCTTCAACAGCTTGGAGCACATCATCGGCGTCAAAGTCAGCGAAACGATGGCGGAGACCAGGATGGTAACGGCCAGGGTGACGGCAAATTCACGGAAGAGCCGGCCGACAATATCCCCCATGAACAACAGCGGGATGAGAACGGCAATCAATGAAAATGTCAGTGAGACGATCGTGAAGCCAATCTGTTTGGACCCTTTGAGCGCCGCTTGCAGCGCCGGCTCCCCTTCTTCGATGTATCGGGTAATGTTCTCGATCATCACGATGGCGTCGTCCACGACGAAGCCGGTGGAAATGGTCAAGGCCATCAAACTCAAGTTATTCAAGCTGTAGCCGAGCAGATACATCACTCCAAAGGTACCGACCAGGGAGAGAGGAACGGCAACGCTGGGGATGACTGTGGCGGAAAGATTGCGCAGGAACAGGAAGATAACCATCACCACCAGCGCTACCGTAAGCAACAGCTCAAACTCCACGTCCCGCACGGAGGCCCGAATGGTGGTGGTCCTGTCGGTCAAGATTCCAACGTGAACCGAAGAGGGCAGGGATGTGGTGAGTTGCGGCAGCAGGGTCTTGATGCGATCGACGACCGTGATGATGTTGGCGCCCGGCTGCCGCTGAATGTTGACGATGACGGCAGGAACGTTGTTCATCCAAGCTGCTTGGCGAACGTTTTCAACGTCGTCGGCGACGGTGGCGACATCGGTCAATTTGACGGGAGAACCGTTCCGATAGGCGATGATGAGCGGAGCATAGTCGCTGCTCGAGAGCAACTGGTCATTGGCGCCGATCTGGTAGGACTGATGGGGACCGTCAAAATTGCCTTTCGCTTGGTTGACGTTGGCGGCGACGATGGAGCTGCGGAGATCCTCGAGATTGAGGCCGTAAGATGCCAGCAAGGTGGGATTCGCCCGAATCCGAACCGCGGGTTTCTGCCCGCCGCTGATGCTAACCAGACCGACGCCGGGCAACTGCGAGATTTTGGGCGCCAACCTGGTGTCGGCGAGGTCCTCGACCTTGGAGAGCGGGAGGTCCTTTGAGGTGAGCGCCAGCGTCAGGACCGGTGCATCGGCCGGATTGCTCTTGCTATAGATAGGTGGGGTCGGAAGGTCCGGGGGAAGATAGGTTCCGGCAGCATTGATCGACTGCTGCACTTCCTGCTCGGCCACGTCGATGTTAAGGCTGAGGGTGAACTGCAAAGTGATGACCGAGCAACCGTCGGAACTGGTGGAGGTCATTTGCTGGAGTCCGGGGACCTGGCCGAACTGCCGCTCGAGCGGAGCGGTCACCGAAGACGCCATCACGTCCGGGCTTGCGCCGGGATAAAATGTAATGATTTGAATGGTGGGATAATCCACCTCCGGCAACGCCGAAACCGGTAACTCCTTGTAGGCAACCGCGCCCACCAGCAGGATGGCCACCATCAGCAGGGATGTAGCTATCGGCCGGAGAATAAATGTCCGTGAGGGGTTCATTTAGCTTCCCTTCTGGGCCTTTTCGCTGTACATCTGCACCCCGACCTTACTACCTTCTTGGAGCTTGTCGACGCCGGTCATGACAACGACATCGCCAGGAGACAGACCCGAGGAGATTTCGGCGTCATCACCTTCCGTCGTGCCTATAGTTATCGAACGCACGGTCACCGTTGAATCGGGTTTCACTAGGAACACATAAGTTGTTTGCGAGTTGCGCTGCACGGCGGCCGTAGGCATCAGGGTTACGCCCTGCTTTTCTTCCACCAATAGTCGCACGTTGACAAACTGGTTGGGAAACAAGCTCCCATCCTGGTTGTCGAAGTTCGCGCGCAATTTGACGGTGCCGGTGGTCGGGTCGATTTGATTATCTATCGTTGACAACCACCCTTGGGCAATCTTTGTCTTCATTTCCCGGTCGTAGGCTTCTACCTTTAACCGCGCCCCTGCGTGCATCTTGGCGAGGATAGCGGGAAGCTGGTCCTCGGAAAGAGGGAAAATCACGCTGATGGGTTCGATCTGGGTGATGACAACTAATCCGGTAGCGTCGTTCGCCGTTACGTAATTCCCCGGATCGATGAGCCGAAGGCCCACGCGGCCCGTAATCGGGGCCGTGATATGGCAATAGATGAGATCAAGTTTGGCGATATCAATCAGCGCTTGATCCGTTTGCACGATTCCCTCGTCCTGCTTGACCGTGGCTTCCTGCGTCGCCAGTTGCTGTTCCGGAACGGCTTTCAGGGGGGTCAGGACCTGGTAGCGCTTTAAATCCACTTTGGCGTTCTCCAGGGTGGCTTGATCCCGGGCCAATCCCGCTTGGGCCTGCTCCAGCATGACTTGATAGGGCCGGGGATCAATTTCCGCCAGCGCATCGCCTTTATTAACGATCTGGCCTTCCTTATATAGCACCTGCATCAGGTATCCGGAGATTTGACTCCTGATGGTTACCGTGTAAATCGGGGTCACCGCGCCCAGGCCCGTATAATAGACGCCGATGTCGCCCTTTCGAGTTTTCGCCGCGACCACGGGCACGCTTGGTAACCTGAGACTCGCCCCCTGTGCGGCGGTCGTCGCTTGCGGGGCTACTATCCCCTTCCGCACGCGGTACCCGACGTAGCCCAAAACCGCGAGCGCCAGGAGCCAAACCCACCAACGGCGCTTCGGCTTCTTCCCTGGGACTCCTTGCAATGTACCCGGTTCAATCTGCAATTCATTTCTTTCCATCGTGCTGGGCGTACTCATGGTTCTATCCTTATTCAATAATTAAACCGCAGCAAAATAACGGCTGTCATACCTGTTGAAATAGGCGGAGTTATTTCGGCCAAACCTGAAGGCCAGCAATGGTCACCTGGGTAGTCTGAAGGCCCTCTATCACCTACCCCTTCCAAACTCGGATAAGCCCCTGCTCCTTCTGTAAACCGCTCAGCTATTTGGGCTTGGAGGCTGCTTGATAGCTTTGTCTCAAAGTCCTTCCTTCCCCTGAGTCGCGGCCGCGCGCCAAGCCACTCATTGATGAGCGTTACCCTATTAATGGACGGCCAATACGTCGGCTTGGTTACCAACGCCGTTAGCCAACAATATTTTAGCACCGAAAGAGGTGTGAGGGTGGTCAGACAGTCTCTTTGTGTTCGCCCCCCGCCGGAGGCAAAACAAACAAGGCAGCGCCACACGGTGGCTCACCGCCCTGCCCGGCGGACAGCTTGGGAAAGGAGGTGCTTCGCGTTGGCGGTCGATCAACTGGTTGCACAGGAATCTCAAGATAACCGAGTCCCGATTTGAAGGTCAACCATAATGCAGGATTCAGGATTCAGGAGTCAGGATTCAGGGAGGTGCGCCTGTGGTTTTTCCCTGAATCCCGAATCCTGTCTCACATCTCACGCGCGAGAAAACATGGGGACAGCGTGCGCGCGGATGCTAGAATGGCTTCTTTCAGTAGGGTGTTGGAGTGGCGTGGTTCTTCCCTGATTCCTGCGGGAAGAACAGGATTCGGGCATGTGCGCTTGTGGTTTTTCCCTGAATCCTGAATCCTGCCACTTTTCCTGTCAGTCCACTTTCGACCTTCGACCATCGACGGTCGACTTGGTTGCATTCATGTTGAAGCTCAACCCGGAACAGCTCCAGGCGGTTGAACACGGTGATGGACCGCTGCTCGTCATTGCGGGCCCGGGAAGCGGCAAGACCCGTGTCATCACGCAACGTATTGTCCATTTGCTCGAGCACGCCCCCGGACTCGAACCGCAAAACATTCTGGCCTTAACGTTCACGGAGAAGGCTGCCGGAGAGATGAAGTACCGTGTAGGCCAAGCCCTGCCTGACCTCGCCACCTTCCCACACGTCTGCACCTTTCACGCCTTCGCTTACGAGGTCGTCTGCAAGCAAAAGGGGGAACAGGAGCAGGCCGGCGAGCACATGTTGCTGGACAAGGAGGATGTGTGGGTTTTCCTCAGGCAACGCATGGAGCAACTCCAGCTCGAGTTCTACCAAAAGCTGGCTGAACCCGGAGCCTTCCTGCACGCTCTGAGTGAGTTTTTTTCGCGTTGCCAGGACGAGCTCATCGAGCCGGAAGACTTCGAGAAATATGCAAATGAAGCTGAAAGAACTTTTCTGGACAATGCGGCCAGGCTGAATCCCGAGGAACGAGTTCTCGAGGAAGAGGAGATTCAAAAGAAAAAGGAGTTGTCGCGGGTCTTCCGCAACAGCCGCCGGCTGATCGAGCAGGCGGGCAGTTCCAGTCTCGGCAGCCTGATTCCAGAGGCAGTGCATTTGTTCGACCGCCGTGCGGAAGTCCTCCAGCGTTACCGCGCGCAGTTCCGTTTTGTCCTGGTCGATGAGTTTCAGGACACCAACTACGCTCAGGTGGAGCTGCTCAAGCGGCTGGTGGCGCCACCCTTCAACATTACCGCCGTCGGCGACGACGACCAGGCCATCTACCGCTTCCGTGGAGCCTCACACGGCGCCTTCGACATGTTTGGGCAAGTATTTCCAGGACACCGGACCATCTTTTTGAATCGCAATTACCGCTCCACCGAGCGCGTGCTGCGGGTTGCGGATGTGGTCATCAAGAAGAATGAGGACCGATATCCTTCCAAGCCGGAGCTGAGGCCTGAGCGCGAAGAAGGTTGCCCAGTTTATCTGCTGGGCAGCCCGGACTATGTGAGCGAGGCGAATTGGGTTGCCGGAGAAATACAACGGCTCGTGGCTAAGGGCTCTTCCTATCGCGACATTGCCGTCCTGTATCGGGCGCATAACTATCGCGCCCGACTCGTGGAGGAATTTCAGCGCCGGGGCATACCGTTCGCTATTCGTGGCCTTTCGGTTCTTTCCACAGTGATTATTCGGGACCTCCTCGCCTACCTTAACTTGGTCCTTTCCCCCCACGACAACATCAGCCTGACGCGTGTACTTCTGGCCCCGCGATGGAACTTTCGCGAAGAAGTCGCCCTGCAAGTCCGGGTGGAAGCAGAGAAGCAGCGCTGCTCGCTTTATGACGTCCTCACCTCCTGGGAGAATGGTCCGAACCTCACGCTCCTTCGAACCACCAATTGGGAGGCCTTGAAACGGCTCCTCCACGACTTGCACTGGGCGGCGCAAAACGGGACGGTGACGGCGCTGTTCAAGCTGCTCCGCGAGCGGCTCCAACTGCAGTCGTTTCTCGGCGAGCGTGACCTGGGGTATGTAAATGCTTTCGAAGAATTCCTCCGGGAGTGGGAGGAAAAAATCTCGAAATTCCCGCCGCTGGCCGGGCCTGAGTGGGAGGATGCAGGCGCGGAAAAGAAGCCCAGGAAGAATCTGCGCGAATTCATTTATTACTTCCGGCATTACCTCGAGGCGGGAGGAAAGATTGAAGCGCCGGAGCTGGGAGAACGTGCCGACGCCGTCCAGATGATGAGCGTACACGCTGCCAAGGGGCTGGAGTTTCCCGTCGTCTTCCTGCTCAGCGTGGCCTCACGCCGCTTTCCGGCCACGGAGCGCAGGGCCGTCATCGAGTTCCCTGACGAACTTCGCAAGGGGCCTCTGCCGCCGCGGAATATTCACATGCAAGAGGAACGCCGGCTGTTCTTTGTGGCCCTCACGCGCGCCAAGGACCGCCTCTACGTATCCAGCGTGGCTGCGCCGGGGAAGAAGCCGTCAAAATTCATCGATGACTTGCTCGCCGACCGGGTGGTTGAGGCTCGGGACATCGAGCGCCTCCAGGCGAAGGAAGTCATACAACTCCTCGCCCCGGTTATTCAACTGCCACGTGCCGCAGAGCATGGTCCTCAGCGAAGACTGTTCGGGGAGATGGCCGAGGCGGCCGGAGTCCATCCTCCGATTGCGGAATGGGCCGCGCGCGAACCTGAAATCAGGTCGGGGGAAAAACTGCGCCTGAGCGCTTCGTCGATTGAGGATTACGAGGACTGCCCGCTGAAGTTCAAGTTCGGCCATTACCTCAAAATCCCCACAGGACCACAGGCCGCCCTCACCTTTGGAAATATCATGCACCGTTCGGTAAGGCACTATTTCGAGTTGCGGGCCAAGGGAGAAGCAAACTTCGAGGCCGTAAAGAGGTTTTACGAGTCGTCGTGGAGGAAGACCGGGCGGAGGAAGACCGAGTTCGAGGACGAATACCAGGAGCAAGCCTACAAACAAGCGGGACTGGAACAATTGCGCGCCTTCGTGGAAAAGCAGGAAAGCAATGAAACGCTGCCCCTGAGCATGGAAAGCTCCTTCTCACTGGACTTGGGCGAAGTATGGTTGCAAGGCCGCATCGACCAGATTAGTCCCCTGGTCCCGCACGCGCGGGAGGGCGAGCGCGCCGTCGAGCTGGTTGACTACAAGACCGGCAAGCCTCGCTCGCAGAAGGATGCCGACAAGAGCTTGCAGCTCTCTGTCTACGCCCTGGCCGCGCAGGAACAAATGAAGCTGAAACCGGTGCGCTTGACGTTTTATTGCCTCACCAACAACGAGCCCGTCCACACCGTCAGGACCGAACAGGACCTTAAAGCCGTCAAGAGTGAGATCCTGACGGTAGCCGGCCTGATCCGCCAAAACCATTTTCCCGCTGCGCCCGGTTTTGTGTGTAAGTTCTGCGATTACCAGCCCATCTGTCCTGCGCACGAGGAGAACTTCTAAGGAGGCGTTGCCACAGACGGACGAGCTATGGCTCGTCAGGAATGGGAAGGGCGGGGCTTCAGCCCCGCCGCAAGCGGAGCCAGAGAGTCGCGGCTTTAGCCGCTGAAGCCGCATGCTCGCCGTTATTTCTCGTGCGTGCTTCAGGGGCTGAAGCCCTTTTCGGACGGAGAGCCGCCCAGCGGCGGGGCTGAAG
>JBAVYG010000039.1:0-20335 GCA_049698675.1 Terriglobia bacterium | reverse complement strand
CGGGGTGAGGGCTCCTTCCCCCAGGGCTTGCGCCCTGGGCTACAACCTTCCGCCCCTAACGGGGCTCCGAAAAGACCGCCCACATGAGAAAGACTTTGTAAGCGAACTTCTGACTCAGGACACTAGGTGCTGTTCGAGCCCGCTTGCAATGTACACCACCTTATTCATCTAAGGCTAGGCCAAGATTCTGAAAATAACCTGAAAGCCGAACCTCTAATATTGCCAGTGGATTGACGGTAAGCCTAGTATGACGTATAGTCATACCAGGAGATTACGCATGGCCAAAGCCAAGCTTGCCATCACGCTCGACGAGGCTACCCTGGGCCGCGTGGACAAGCTGGTGAGACAATCGATGTTTGCCAGCCGCAGCCACGCGATCCAAGAAGCCGTCGAGGAAAAGCTGGCGCGACTGGAACGCAGCAGGTTGGCGCGGGAAAGCGCGAAGCTCGACCCGGCTTTTGAAAAGGCCGTTGCAGAGGAAGGACTGCGGGAGGACATCTCGGAATGGCCCGCATACTGAGGGGAGAGATCCGTTGGGCCGATCTGAACCCGGTGCGAGGCAGCGAGCAAGCGGGAAAGCGTCCGGTGCTCATTATCAGTCACGACGTCTTCAATGAGCGGTCCGGAACGGTCATTGCAGTTGCCCTGACGAGTCAACCGCAGCGTGCTGGCTTGCCTTTGACACTGGAACTTCACTCCAAGGAACTTCCCAAGAGGTCCTGGGTCAAGATCAGCCAAATCCGAACTCTTGCTGTCGAGCGGATCGGCTCTCTCATGGGCAGAGTCACGCCTGAAGAAATGGCCCAGGTTGTGGATGGTCTTAACGAAATCATTGGAACCTAACCACACGCGGCAGCGGACGGGCTCGGCATGACAGGCCCGAAAGTAGTCTTAAGTGGTTGTCTCACCGAAAGGGTCCAATCCATTCCTTCACTTTGCTACCAGTCTCTGCCAGTAGTCTTCGAATTCTTTCAATCTAAGCAGCTTCGCGAGGACTGCGATCAGAACCAAACCTACCGAGCTAACGCTCACCAGGACGACAAGGGCTTGTTGAGTTGTTTGCCAGCCAAGATGAGATGCGAACCAATTACTCAGCTCAAAGCAAGCGACGCCTGCGAGCGCGGAGGCGACGCAGATCTTTAGAAAGAAGATCACGAGCGCGCGAGCCTCGAGATTGCGGATGCGGCGATTCCAGAGCAGAAACAGAATCACCGTGTAGGCGACGATGCCGAGGGAACTGGCCAAGGCGAGCCCGAGGTGCTGAAAGTGGCGGACCAACCACCAGTAAAGGGGAAGACTGAGAAAAGTGAGGCCGGTTCCCACCACGGCAGGGGTAATCGTGTCGCGAGCTGCGTAGAAAGCGCGCGCGAGAATATTCTGAAGCGCCCAGGCAAACATGCCGATGGAGAAGACCCGGAGAGTTGCGGAGGTGGCTTGGAAATCCGGTGCGTGCAGACGAGTGTGCGAGAAGACGAAGTACACGAGGGGAGTGCTCTGTGCGATGGTCAAGGCTGAAATTGGAACCAACAGGACAATCAACCCTTTCATGGTGGCGTTAAGGGTGCGGTTGAGTTCCTCGAGTTTCCCCTCCGAATAGAGCTGTGCCATGAACGGAAACGATGCCACCCCTACCGACATGCCGACAACGCCCAGGGGAACCCGCATCAGGGTTTTCGCGTAGGTCAGCCAGGTGATGGACGCCGGGACCAGATAAGAGCCGAACCAGCGGATAATCCAGTCATCCGTGGCGCTGAGCGAGAGGGCGAGCATGATAGGGATGGAGAGCTTGATGAACCAGCGGAATCCAGGGTGGCGGATGTCCAGGTTGGGCGTGAAACGCGCTCCGGCCCGGTGCGCTCCGTAAATCTGTAAGAGGAGATTCCCAGCCAGCGCGCCACCCAACACCCCCACCGCAAAACCTGTGATGCCGATACGCGAAGAAAGCAACACTCCCCCGAAAATGACCCCGAGGTTGTAGACCACCCCGGCAAGGGAGGGGATGATGAATTGCGCCTTTGCGTACTGAACTGCGGTCAGAATACTTCCGAGGTAGAAGAAAATCTGTGCGGGCAACATAAGCCGGGTCAAGAAAACGGCCCGCGCCTTGGCCGCGGGGGCGAACCCTGGGGCGATTGCCCCAACGAGCTGCGGAGCATAGACCTCACCGATCCCGACCAAGGCCACGAGCGCCAGGCCCATCACCGTGACGACAGTCGAGAATGCGTACCAGCCTTCGTCCTCCTGCTTTTCTGCCAGGTAGTGTGAGAAGACGGGAATGAAGGTTACACTCAGAGCGCCAGCGGCAACCAGATAATTTAGAAAGTCCGGCAAGGTGAAGGCAGCGTAGTAGGTGTCCGTAATGGAGTTCGAACCAATCTGGTGGGCCACCGTCCATTCACGAAGAAAACCCAACAGGCGGCTCAGCAACACTCCCGCCATCACGATTCCGGAGGCTTTGGCAATTCGGCCCGTGACATTCGAAGAGGGCATTTGGAAACGTGTCCCACCCTTTTTGAGAGCTTGAAATCAGCAATTCCAGCCATGGCGCCGGCTCGCAGGCCTGCGAGTCGCAAGACCGCTATCTTTCGGGTAAGGGGAAGCGCTTGCGGCATTTCCTACAGCGGGCCATCCTTGGGCGCATCAGGATTCTTTCCAGGATGTTGCGCCGAGAACGGCGGTATGAGGTGCTGCCGCAAACCGGACAGCGGCGCAATCCACGGTTCGAGGAATCTGCGGCGGTTCCTTGCTTGGCGACTTTCGGCTGGGAACTCTCTTCGGCCGTTCTGGAAGCCCTCCCTTCCTCCCCAACGTGGCTTACGGTTGCCGCCTCCTCCCCCGATTTCACTGAGTCAGGGGATCTATCATGATGGCCGGGATAGGGGAAGCGCGCCCCGCACCTCTCGCAGCGAGCCATGGCTGGGCGCAACAGGACTCGCTCCAGGATGGTCCGCCTGGTACGGTGGTATTTGCTGCTGCCGCAATCCGGGCAGAGGCGCAATCCATGGTTCGAGAAATCTACGACAATTACTTGCTGGTTAAGTTTCGGTTGGGAGCTCTCTTCGGCCATCTCTGGAGCCCTTTTCTCCTCCGCAGGGCGGGGCACAGTTGCCGCGGGCTCCCTCACTTTCAATGGGTCAGGATATTTCTCACGATGCCCAGGATAGGGGAAGCGCATCCCGCACTTCTCGCAGCGGGCCATCTGTGGGCGCAACCAGAGGTGTTCCAGGGTGGTTCGCCGGGTACGGTGGTATTTCGTGCTGCCGCAAGTCGGACAGCGGCGCAATCCATGGTTCGAGGAATCCACGCCGGTGACTTGCTTGGTAACTTTCGGCTGGGTGCTCTCTTCGGCCATTCTTGGAACCTTTTTCTCATCCGCAGAGCGGGGTGCAGTTGCCACCGCCTCCCCCAATTTTGCTGAGCCAGATGATCTATCACGATGCCCGGGATACGGGAAGCGCATCCCGCACCTCTCGCAGCGGGCCACCTTCGGGCGCGACAGGATCCGTTCCAGGGTGGTCCGGTGGATACGGTGGTATGCCGTGCTGCCGCAAACCGGACAGCGGCGCAATCCGCGGCCCGAGGAATCTGCCGCGGTTACCTGCTTGATGACTTTCGGCTCGGGGCTCTCTTCGGCCGTTCTTAAAGCCCCTCTCTTCTCCGCGAACGGGGGTGCGCTTGCCGGCCCCTTCCCCAATTGTGATGAGTGGGGGGATTTTCCATCATGTCTGGGTATGAAGCGTAGCGCGCGACACCGCGCGCACTCGTGCAGTCGATACCCAAAAGCCCAAACGAGTTTGTACATGAGCCCGTGCCTGACGGGATCTGTTTTCGTTTCGCCGCATTTTGGGCATGGTGAAGTCATGACGAGTGCTCGTGATTCATAACATTAGCAGACCTCAACGGACCCCGCAACCCTTCGGGCTGGGGACATGATCGAGTCTTCGTAGCGCCGCCGTCTCGGCGGTATTCTGCGATGCGAGCAAGATGCCGGCGTTACCCCTGAGCCGTCATTATATTTTGGAATCTTCTGCGTCACCGGTGTTTCATCAACACAAACCAGGGTTGTGGACTTTGCGCCTTTTCACCCCCCGGAGGGTTTGTCAACCGTCATTTTCCACACTTCCTAATCTCATGATTTGTGAAGCAATTCCAGCCTTCGTCCAATTCAAAAACCGCTAACCTGTTTTGTTCCTTCGCCTTGAATCCAACCTCGTGGAGTTCTTTGATCTTCTTGAGTTTGGCATGAGGCGTGCCCCTTCCGAGGGTGCGAGGGACTTCGGGTCCTAGGAACCCGTCATCTGACGGGTTGGGGGTTGGGGATACCGGAAATCGGACGAACCGGAATCTCTAACCCCCGTTAAATCTCAAGATCAAACACAAGCCGCCGAGTGTTCCCTTCGCAACCAGGGCTAAACCAACAGAGGCATATAATGGTGGATATCACAAGTCTCTCTTGCCTGCTGTCTGAACGAAAGAGGTATCCCCGGCCCTGCGTCTCAATTCCTTGAGGCGATGGAAAAACACGTGCTTATGGAAAGCTAGCTGGGTGAAACTGCCAGCCTTCAAGTTCGAGTCGT
Organism: Terriglobia bacterium; assembly: GCA_049698675.1. GTDB lineage: Bacteria > Acidobacteriota > Terriglobia > UBA7540 > UBA7540 > CAVROP01. The sequence goes on along the minus strand of JBAVYG010000039.1, from coordinate 15,758 downwards.
GAAGCTGTGATGAACAATGTAGACTACAAACCGCGGCTCGTTTTTTGGGAGGTGACCAAGGGATGCAACCTGCGTTGCATTCACTGTCGCGCCACCGCTACAGAACTCTCATCAACATATGACCTACCTTTAACCAAAGCCCTGAACTTAATAAAGCAAGTCTCTCAGTCATTCCTGCCAATCCTAGTTCTGAGCGGTGGCGAACCTCTCTTCCGGCACGACATCTTCGATCTTGCCAGCTATGCCGCAGGCCTGGGGATTCGTGTGGCGCTGGCCACTAATGGCACCTTGGTAACAAAGCAGATGGCCCGCAAGATTTTGGATTCCGGTGTACGGCGGGTTTCCATCAGTTTGGACGGCGCCGACGCTTCCACCCATGACGCGTTTCGCGGCATGCCCGGCGCCTTTGATGCCGCGCTGCGCGGTTTCCAAAACCTGCGCGAGTTGGGGATGTCACTCCAGATAAACATGACGATTGCCCGGCATAATGCGCACCAGCTCCCTGCCGTCCTGGAGCTGGCTAAGGAAATCGGAGCGGACGCGCTGCACACGTTCCTCCTGGTTCCGGTGGGGTGCGGCGTAGACATCGCCGCCGAGCAGATGGTGCCGGCGGAGGAATACGAAGAGATTTTGAATTGGTTTTATGATCGCTCGCTCGAAGGCGGAATCGAGCTGAAAGCCACCTGCGCCCCTCATTATTTCCGCGTGATGCGGCAACGGCGTGCCGCAGAACGGAGGGTGGCCTCGAATGTCTCCAGGGAGGCTGGCGCGCCGGTCGCGGGCGGAAAGAGTGATTCGATCGGCCCCACCGAGATGACGATGCCCGGCTCGACCGGCATGGCACTTCATCCACACGCCGCCCAACCCGGCCATAGCCACCCCGAGGGTATGGATGCAATGACCAAGGGGTGCCTGGCCGGCACGGGGGTCTGCTTCATTTCGCACCAAGGGGAGGTTTATCCCTGCGGATACCTGCCGGTTCTGGCAGGAGACCTGAACAAGCAGTCTTTTGCCGAGATTTGGGAGAATGCCAGCGTTTTCCAGGAGCTGCGAAACACGGATAATTTGAAAGGGAAATGCGGCTACTGCGAGTTTCGCAGCCTCTGCATGGGTTGCCGCGCTCGGGCCTTCGCTGCTACCGGCGACTACCTGGATGAAGAACCCTTCTGCGTTTACCAGCCGCGCAGGAAAAACTCCGAGTCGAACCTGCGGGAGGAAGTGAGCCATGTCTCAGTTCACTGATCTCGTGCGGGGCGGCGAAATGGTCCGCGAAGTAAAGCAAAAGTTCCCTGAGACCGAAGCGGTGTTTGAGAAATTCGGCCTTCGTCCCTCCTGCTATGACTGCTCGATTGAGATGGCCGCGCGCAAAGTCGGCGCATCATTCGATGACTTGCTGGTTGGAGTGAACAAGGCCATATACAAGAGTCGCGGCGTTACCTCCTGAAACGGCCTGCCTTCTTCTGCAATATCCAGTCCAACTTCCATTCTTCATACTCCTGGCGCCTCGCGCCTGCGTGCGTTTATTTGGCCCAGGGAACACGGAGCCTGCGGAATGCTGCTGGTTCCGTTAGCTACCGGGACCATGGTGGGCAGGCCTATTGGGGAAGGGCTGAGCTTCGGATTGTGAATATGGGCGAGACGCACGCCGCAAAAGAAACCGCCAGCCCCGTAGGCCCCGCATTCCGCCTTTGCAGAACGGCACCACGCTGCTTCCTCTCTCTTAACTTGGGGGCTGTCACGAAATAACTGTTACTCCGTTTGCTGAGTCATAATTCAGAAAAGAGACGAGATCTGTCACGTCATGCTGACAATTTATGTCAAATTCGACCTTAAGTTGACGGGCCCCGGTAGAGTAGAGGAGGAACGATGCCGAAGCACGGATGCCTCCCCCCTCGTCGAACCGGACGTGCGGATTTCCCGCATCCGGCTCTCACGCCGACTCTCGCCACGGGGCAGTATGGCGGCCTCGCGGTCCCCTTAGCCCAGTGGCCAAGCCGAGGTCTCAGAGGAGAACTGGTCACCACCCTAACGAGTGGATCCTCCGTAGAGGGACAAAAGTCCAAGCGGAATTCCCCTCCTCTTACCCCAGCATGTCGGCGTTCCGGCCCCTTCGCTCCACGGTCATTACCCGCTTCTTCGCTACTATGAGCCGATCCGACTCCCGTCCGGGGCCGACCCTGCGGTTATTTATTCCCCCAAGGCGTTGGTCCCCCCATCAAAGCGGGGCACCACCCCGTCGGGCCTCCCAGGTTCCTCAGCCGATCTGTCTCCGCGCGCCATCCCCTACCACCCCGAGAAGTCCCGCCGCTGCCTGCGCCCATTACTTCACGACGAGTGTCAGGTTTCATCTACATCGGAAGACTGACCACTTCCCCTTTGCGCTAACGAGGCCGAAACGGGTTCACTTGCGTTATGGCTCACGAATTCGCCGCTCGAGGCTTCGTCCGGCGAGATTACTCCCGCTCACGCTCGATTGGCTACCTGTTGAACGGGCAACTACAGGACAAGCTCCTTTCAGCTTGCAAGATCAGCCAGATTTATCCTGGCACACCGGTGAATTCGAATCAACTCTCCCCTCGGTCGCCGCGGCGACAGAGGGGAGGGGGTGAGGGGGTTCTTCGCTCAAACATGGAACAGCTATTCCACGAGAACGCGGCGACGCGACACGTAGGAAGCCTTGGGGGAAACAATGGACGGCTTCGGGGTTGCAGTCAGCAGGAAGGGGGAATATCATTTCGGGCATCACCTTGGCAGTTCGAAGCCAAAGGAGTGGCTACAATGCTTCCGCGAAAGGGCACGCTGATGAATTCGATACGCTTCCGCCTGTCAATACTGGTCTTTGAAGTTGTTGCTTTGGGCGTGGCTGCTTTGCCGGCACAGTCTCGGCCGACCATCACCCTTATAGTCGATGCAACCCAAGCACCGGAGAAGATGCTCCACACGCGCATGGTCATGCCGGTGAAGCCTGGGCCGCTCACGCTTTATTACCCCAAATGGATTCCCGGCGCGCACGGGCCATCGGGGCCCGTCGGCAACGTGGCTGGACTGAAGTTCATGGCGAACGGCAAAGCGATTCCCTGGCGACGCGATCTGCTTGACGTGTTCACCTTCCACCTGGATGTGCCCGAGGGCGCGGATAGCCTCGAGGCGGCATTCGACTACATCGAGCCCGGGGGAGGCGGTCTGGGCTTCGGTGGTTCCGCCACCGACAAGCTGGTGATTCTTAGTTGGAACCAAAACGTGCTGTATCCCGCGGGAGTGCCCGCCGAGGAGATCACCTACAGGCCGACGCTGCGCCTGCCTCAAGGGTGGAAGTTCGGGACGGCACTGCCGCAAGAGAGTGTTGCGGGCAACGAAATCGCCTTCAAGCCGGTTGCTCTGGATCGCTTGGTAGACTCGCCGGTGATTGCCGGCGAATACTTTCGCGCCGTGGACGTGACGCCGCCCGGCGAGCCGATCCGGCACGAGATTGACATGGCGGCCGACAGCGAGGCGGCGCTCGAAATGAGCCCGGAGGTGCAGAAGGACTTCACGAATCTGGTGACGGAGACCGGCAAACTCTTTGGCGCACGGCATTACCGCGACTACCACTTCCTGCTGACCTTGAGCAACCACGTGGCGCATTTCGGCCTCGAGCACCATGAGTCCAACGACAGCCGCACCGAGGAGCGCGTCCTGCTCATGCCGCAGGGCAAGCGCCGGGTGGGAGGCCTCCTCTCGCACGAATTCGTCCACTCCTGGAACGGCAAGTTTCGCCGCCCGGCCGACCTGAGTACTCCCGATTTCGAGGCGCCGATGAAGACCGATCTGCTGTGGGTCTACGAGGGTCTCACCGACTTCCTGGGCAATCTCCTGGCCGCCCGCAGTGGACTGTGGACCCCTGAGCAGTACCGCGAAAATCTTGCCGACACCGCGGCAGATATGGGTCCGGGCCGCCCTGGACGGACTTGGCGGCCTCTCCAAGACACCGCAGACGCGGTGCCCGGCTTTGCCTTCGGCCGGGGCGGTTGGACCGACTGGCGGCGCGGCGCCGACTATTACCCCGAAGGCGAGCTGCTGTGGCTCGAGGTTGACGCCCTCATCCACGACCAGAGCCACGGGCAGAAATCCTTCGAGGATTTCTGCCGTCTCTTCTACGCCGGCCCGAACAATGGCCCCGAGCTGAATCCCTACACCTTCCAGGAACTGGTTCGCTCCCTCAACCAAGTCGTGCCCTACGACTGGGCAAGCTTCTTCCAGGAACGGTTGACTTCAACCTCGCCCGAGGCCCCGCTGGGCGGGATTCAAGCCGGCGGATGGAAGGTGGAGTATTCCGAAAAGCTGCCGGAAGGCGCCGGTCGCGGTCCCTTCGGCGAAGGGGTGGCCGCTGTCTACTCGATCGGCTTGCGCCTCAGCAGTGACGGCGCAGTGCAGGACTCAATTGTCGGCGGCCTCGCCTATAAGGCAGGGATCACCTCGGGCATGCGCGTGGTGGCAGTGAACGATCGCGCCTTCACGCCCGATTTGCTCCGCGACGCCTTGAAGGCCGGCAAGAACAGCTCGCAGCCTATTCGCTTGCTCGTGCTGGACGACGATTACTACAAAACGTGTACCATTGACTATCACGGCGGGGAACGCTATCCGCACCTTGCCCGTGAGGAGAGCAAGCCGGACCTGCTCGACGATCTCGCCAAGCCGCTTGAAGAGCATAAATAGCCGGCTTATTCCTTCACGCTTTGCACCGCCTCGGCATAGTTCAGTACGCGTCCGCCATGTTCCTTCTGATAAGTCTCTGCCTCCGCGCGCGTCTTAAACGCCACCAGCGTGGGCAGGCAGCGGTCGTAGTCGCGTACAGAAACGCCTTGGGTTTGCCACCACTTGTCGTGACTCGTGCTTTTCGGCGAACAAAAATTGTTGCCGCTTGGCTGGTTGGGTGTTAAGCTACGACATTTTGATCCAATCAGGGAAAAATTGTCACAGCGTCTATCCGTACATCGAGGAATTGCGCAATAATCACCAATGACAAGGATGACGTTTTGCCCCTGTTGCGTTAGTTCACACGGCTATATGGGAGATTTCAACAGTCCAGCTTTGAGTCTGCCCGTAAAAGCCTCGTGGCAATTGGGTTAGGCTTCTGTATGCGGTGACGATGAGTGGAACGTGAATTGCTGCCGTGTCACATTCTGACCAGTCTCCCACTTCAGGGGGTGGTGTGCCACTTAGCGTGGTGGGTTCTTGGAAGCATGCTGTGAGGGCTCGAGGCGCTACCATACGAGCCCATGGGGGGTGGAGTCTGGTTTTGCTCGTAACCCTCCTGGGCGTTCCAAATTTAGAGAGAAAAAGGCGCATATTTTTGGCCGCCGGAAGGCTAAAAAGGAAATTCCGGCTAAAGCGATAGACCCGGCAAGGGAGGACGGCGCTTGATGAGTTCCCAACGAAGAAGCAAACTAAGACCGCTGCTTGTGTCCCTGCCATTGGTGTTCTCCTTCGGCGCGCTGGCGGGTCAAGCCTTCGCCCAAAAGATGCCGGAGGCTGCGAAGGGGCCGTCGGTGGCTTGGCAGTTCAAAGCGGAAGGTAACCCGGGGGATTACGTCGGCTTGGATCGCTGTAAGCTCTGTCACGATGCGGAGGCTGCGCAGTACGAGAAAACCGCCCACGCCAAGTTCTCCCTCCCCGGCAAGAACTATGTGGCGGGTTGTGAGGTTTGCCACGGCCCGGGCAAGGCCCATGCCGAGGCCATGGAAGCTGCCGTTGGCGACGAGGCCAAGGTCGCGGCCGTGCTCAACCAGCATCTCATCTTCGGGTTTCATGCGAACCCGCAGGAGAATTCTGCGCGCTGCCTCCAGTGCCACGTCTCCGGCAAGCGACAGGAACTGTTCGCCCACTCCCAGCACGCGGCGGCAGCCGTTGCCTGCGACCAGTGCCATGCGGCCCACCTGGTAAAACAGTCCAAGGATCAAAGCAAGGGCAGCCTCACCTACGCGCAAGCGAACTTCTTCCAGGCGCCGCAGATTTCGGACTCGGTGCGCTGGCTGCATACCAGCTTGCTCAAGGAGTCCGAGCCGAGCTTATGCTTTACCTGCCATGGCAACATCCAGGCGCTATTTGCGTTGCCGGTGCATCACCGCGTACCCGAGCAACTGATGAAGTGCACGGACTGTCATAACCCGCACGGCAGTATCAGCCGCGCCAGCCTGAATGAGACCAACTGGGAGACCTGCGTCAAGTGCCACGTGGAGAAGCGCGGGCCTTATGTTTATGAGCACCCTGCCGCGAGGGTGCAGGGTTGCGTGATCTGCCACAATCCCCACGGCAGTACCAATCGCATGCTGCTGGTGCGGCGTGAAGGCCGGCAACTCTGCCTGCAATGCCACACCGGGTTCCACAATCAGGCCGGGGCGCCGCACTCGCGGTTGGGCTACCAGATCAGTGGGGAGTGCACCCGCTGCCACGTAACCGTCCACGGTTCGAATTTTGACCCATACTTATTGCGGTGAAGGGAGACCTCATGAGACCTGGACATCGTTTTCTTATCTCCTTGGCAGTGCTTCTGTTTTGCGGCCGGGTATTGGTGGCGCAGGACAGCACTGAAACTCCCTTGAACATTGGCGGGTTCAATAACCAGGGGTCGGTGACGGTTGGGTACCGTTTCGACGACGTCAAGGGCTACGTCCCCATGTTTCAGGAGTTGTCCGATCTGCGGAAGGGCTTTCGCCTGACAGACTTCAACATGTTCGGCGAGGCCCAGAATGGGGTCAACCCCTTTGCGGACAGCTATTCCATGTCGGTCACCGGATTGGGAGGCGAGCCTTTCGAAACCGGGCAGCTTTCCGTCAGCAAGACCCGCCTCTATGACTTCCGGGTGAACTGGAGACAGAGCTACTACTATTGGAATCAGAACGACGACGTGGTGCTGCCGATCGCGCACTTAGTCTCGGGGGTTTCCACGGGTCTCACGGATAACCACGACTGGGGAACGGTGCGCAAGTTCGGTTCCGCGGACTTCACTCTGCACGCCACCAACAATCTACGCTTCAACTTCAACTACTACCGCACCACTGACAGCGGCCCCACCTTCACTACCGAGTCTCTGGATTTCTTCGATTCGCCGTCCTTCTGGGGCACCTTGGCACGAGCCAACCCTTATTACCTGTACGCGCCCATCGACGATAACACCCATCGCTTCACCGGCGGGATCGACTATACGTTTCACTCCTGGTCCTTCCACTACAACCTCGGCTACCAGACGTTCACCCAATACCTGAGTCTGAATAATGTGAGTTCGCCCGAGTTGAGCATCGATCCCGTTGCGAGCTCGACCAAGGAACCACTCACCAACCTCTCGCAATCCGAGTACCGGCGCCTCACGACTCCCATCAGCGAGTTTTCCTTCACGGGGAAGCCGCTTTCCAACCTTGCTTGGCGCGGCGGCTACATCTATTACCGTTATCAAGGGCCGGCCACTCTGGACCAGTCTTACAACGGCACCGCCCCGAACAGTTCCGGCGCCCTTGCGCCATACACTGTGAGCCAGAGCGCACGTGACACCGTAGTTGAACCTGACAACATTGTGTATCAGGGCTTCACCTACAAGGTAAGACAGTGGTGGGAGATCAATGTGGACTATCGCTACTCCCGCTTTAGCACCGACGCCGTGGGGAATTTCGCGAGCCTGTTCAGCATTGTCAGCAACACCACCACTACCCCGCCCACCGTCACCACGACGCCCTCCTCCGGGCAGGACTCCTTCGTCTGGCGGGATGGGCTGAGTGACTTCGACTTCAATATGGTTTTTACCCCCACCCATTCGCTCACCCTGCGTCCTGGCATTCATCTGCTCAAGGCGGATGTAGAGTCGCTCGAAGACGGCGTGGCCGATCCCGCCACCACGCTGCGAACCAAGACTGCCTCGCCCGAAATCAGTTTCGGCTACCAGCCCTCGAAGGTCTTCAGTGTCCGTGGGGACCTCCACACCTTCGACAACGGCTCATCTTACACGGCCATCACGCCTCACACCGAGGTGGCAGGACACCTTATCTTTCGTGTCCAGCCCATGGCTAAGGTATCGCTGCAAGACGATCTGAATTTGTCCAACGACAAGTTGATCGACGCCAGTTTTAGGAACAACGTTCACTCCAACACGGTGACGCTGTCTTATGCCTTGAATGACCGGTTTTCGATTTTTGGGGGCTTCACCTACGACAGCATGTTTGCTGCGGGGAACATCGTTTACGCGCGCGGCACGGCACCACTCAACGACTTCCTGCGCGACCAGGAAGCGGACCGCGTGTGGCAGGCAGGGGTGGAAGCCAAGCCCCGCAAGTATTTTGGCCTGCGGCTCACCGGCAACTTTGATCGCTCCACCGGCCTCGGCCAGATCAGTGGCGAACCACCAGCCTACGGACCCCTCACTTGGCCCCTGGTCACTGGCACCGTGTACTGCAATTTGCCCAAGGCCGGCCGCCTGTCGGTGGATCTCCAGCGGACCTACTACCTTGAGCAGATTGTCCCCGGCAACAATTTCAGCGCTAACCTGCTGACGATTCGCTGGACGCGCGACTTTTGATGTGTCATTGCGGTCAGGTTAGTGTCACCGAGGCCCCCGAGCTAGCACCAACATTCAGTGGCCTGGATGGGCGTAGCACGATTTGGGATGGCAAGATAACCACGAAAGTGCCTAGGTGCCCCATTACACAGGTTGAACCCGGCTATTGAGGAAATTAACGCATGCTGTTGAGGTTTCTGCACTGAGGATTTCTTAAGCTTTTACCAAATGCCCGCAATTAGGTCATTCACATCGACTTACTTCCAGAGTCGGGAACACAAAGAAACCAACGATGGAGACATGCTTGCTCCGCCATAAGTGCTCGGAGGTTCTGCCCACTCGTGGCAACGCCATTGGCATCAGCGAAGAGGTCTGCAGACGCTCGGAAGGTCAACCTGACCCTCCATTTGTTGCTCTTAGCTATCTTTCTCCTGCCACCTTTTCAAGTCTGTGCTGAAGAACCTATCGAGCATCCCTTCATTGAACCAAAGGACATCAAGTCTCAGACATGCTTAACCTGCCATCCTGAGAAGAAAGAAGGCAAGTTTGTCCACTCGGCGGTTGGGATGGGTTGTGGGAACTGCCATCAAACCATCTCTGAAAAGAACAAAACAACAATCACCTTGGTCGCTACCGGAGGCGACCTGTGTGCCAAGTGTCATGAAACCAGGAAAGACCCTGTGCTTCACGGTCCTTATAAGAACGGCCAATGCCTTACCTGCCATGATCCACATTCCTCGGAATTCAAGGCACAGACACGGGCTGCGGGGAATTCACTCTGCCTTGAGTGCCACGCGCCTAAACGCAGTACGGCGGATACGGTAACCCTCTTCAGTTTACAAAAAATCTCAAAGGCCGATTTCGAAGCAATTCCGAAAATCGAGCTTGATCCCACGCTGCGTTTCGGACACCCCCGGGCGACTCATCCGGTTGCCGCAGTAGCGGATCCGCTGCGCGGGGGAGAAAGGATGTCGTGCCTGAGTTGCCACGCCCCTCATGCGTCGACGCTGCAGAACCTCCTCGTTTCGGCAAAAGGGGGCGGGGACGTCTGCGAAGCGTGCCACCGGGCTATTGACGAGCAAAAGGGAACAAGGATTAAAAGCCAACCACAGCCGCCGGCGCAGCGGCTATCCCAGCGCACGCCGAATCTCCCGATACAATCTGGATTGAAAGTGAACCCATGAGACCCAGATGGCGGAAGTAAAATGGAATTGGCCTTAAATATGTAGCCATCCTCACAACCCTGTGGACAACGCCGCTCCTTGCCGTGGGGGGAAACAAGCGAAAGGCGGCGCCGGGTCTTCTGCTATCGACCCGGCCACCCTGGATTGGCCTCCGCCTCCTGACAAGCCGCCGCTAAGGTTGCTGGAAATGTTCTATGATACCCATGAAGCCCACTCACCGGGAGGTGACCAATGCGCAGAGAAACGTGCGCTTTGCTCGTGTTTTTCTGCACGACAGCCATGGCCGCTGATCTGAAACCGCCAAGCAGCGCAGAGCTGTGCGGCGACTGCCACCGCGCCATCTATGACGGTTGGAAGAGGTCGGCCCATGCAACCGCGATGGAGAGTCGGCTCTTTCAGGATGCCCTGAAGCTAGCCGAGGCGGATTTCGGTGTCCAGGCCCGCAAGAATTGCCTCGCCTGTCACGCCCCAGTAGCTGTTCAGACGGGAGATCTTGAACTGAGCAGAAAGGTGAGCTGGGAAGGAGTCACCTGTGACTACTGTCATTCCATCCAGGAGGTTATGACGACTGGCGGCAACCCGAAGGCCGAAGTAGAGTTCACGCTGGTGAAAAGCGGGCCCTCCAAAGACTTGTCTTCGCCCGCTCACGGGACGCGTTTCTCGCCGCTGCATACCTCTTCGCTGGCTTGCATCACCTGCCACGAATACTCGAACTCGCAGGGCTTTCCGGTCCTGGCGACATACTCCGAGTGGAAGAACAGCACCTACGGAAAAAGCGAAATGGGGTGCCAAACATGCCATATGTACCGCATCGCAGGAGATGTGGTCGATCCCCGGATTAAACGATCGGCAACGCTGACGCTCAATCTCCACGAGATTCCTGGCGGGCATTCCATCCAGCAATTGAACAAGGCCATCAAAGCCGACCTCTCCACCAGCAGAGAAGGTGACCAGCTACGGGTTGTCGTCAAGCTGACCAATCGTGGTGCGGGACACTACGTGCCCACGGGGTCGTCGTTGCGTCAATTGATACTGGAACTCGACGCCGATTCCTTGGCCGGTCGTCATTTCAGCGAGCAACGGATCTACCGCCGCACTGTGGCAGACCGAAGTGGCGTCATCCTGAATCGTGAGGATCTAGTATTCATCAAGGGCGCCCGGCTCGTGACAGACACGCGCCTGGCGCCCAGCGAGACCAAAATCGAGATGTTCTCCTTCCCAATGCCGCGGGGAACTCAGACGCGAGTGAAGGCCAGCCTCTACTATTATTACTCCCCTCTAGCCACCACCGAGGCGCAGCAGAAGGTCACGTTCCTGGAGCTCACGCGCCTGGTCCAATAGAAGAATGGAGGGTTCCCTCATGGCTTGGACTTTGACACGCAGGAGCTTTCTTTCCCTATCGGCGCTGCTCGGGTCAGGTTTTGAACTGATGTTTCCCCCCGTGGGACGGGCGAAGGAATTATTCACATCCAAACTCGGCATCATTACGGACGAGCTGACGGAGGACTTCGAGAAGGCTCTGGACTTCATTTCAAGCCAATCTCTGGCCTATTGCGAACTGCGAGACCTCTGGCAGAAGAACGTGGTAAAGCTTTCCCAGGAGGAGTTGGACCGCGCCAAACAGTTGATCGAACGGCATCGCTTGAAGGTCTCGGAGATTGCTTCGCCGATTTTCAAATATCACTTGCCCGGAATGCCTTCTCCGCACCCCAATTTAAGTGACACTTTCATGGCCGCCGACCTGACGGATAAGGACACAGAGAGTCTGCTGCGCGGGGTGTTCAAGCTCGCTCGATTCTTCGGCACTTCAAAGGTGAGAGTCTTCAGTTACTGGAGGGTGGAGGAACCGGATAAGGCTTACCCCTACGTTCGCGAGCGCCTGGCCAAAGCAGCCGCGCTTGCAGCTCAGAACAAGATCACTCTGCTCCTTGAAAATGAGCACGAATGCAACATTGGGACGGGGAAAGAGCTGGGCCGGATGCTTCGAGAAATCAATTCGCCCTACTTGCGAGGCATGTGGGACCCTTGCAACGCAGTCAGCCTCGGCGAGGTTCCCTACCCCGACGGGTATCGCCAAGTCCGCGGACTTTTCCTCCATATGCACATCAAGGATGTAAAGAAAGATCCCGCCACAGGAAAGCTTCAGTACGTTCCTGTGGGTGAAGGCATGATTGATTTCCGCGGGCAATTCAAAGCCTTGCGCGACGACGGTTATGATGGGACGATGTCTTTGGAGACCGCCTACGCGCGCCCCGACGGGAATAAGGTGGAAAGCACGCGCGAGTGCCTGGAGGGATTGTTCAGGGTATTGAAATCGGTCAATGCAAAGAAGTCAGAAGTCAGGAGTCAGAAGTCAGAAGGCGTCCCTCGCCTGTAGTAACATCTTACAGATGTTCACCTTTTCCGGGTGGGGCGACTCTTGCTTCTGACTCCTGACTTCTGACTCCTGACTTCTTTCTTGTCACTCGTCACTGCTTATATGTTCTCATCCCGTACCAATTGGCCACTCACTCTGAATCGGCTCTCGAGAGCGATTGAAGAACTGCGGCGTAGGGGGCTTCCTCTTCTTGACCTGACGGAATCGAACCCCACGCGCTGCGGGTTTGCTTTCGAGACGCATGCAATCCTCGAGGCCCTCGCAAATCCACGGGCGCTTTCTTACGAACCCGACCCCCGCGGCTTGCTGCCCGCGCGCCAGGCGGTGGCAAGCTATTACGCCGAGCGCGGGATCGCGCTTGATCCGGGGCAGATCTTCCTGACCACAAGCACCAGCGAAGCTTATTCCTACGTTTTCCGCCTTCTCGCCGACTCGGCTGACACCATCCTGGCGCCGCAGCCCAGCTACCCCCTTTTTGACTTCCTGGCCGGTTTGAACGATGTTGGGGTTGTCCCTTATCCACTGATTTACGACCAAGGCTGGCAGATTGATTTGCCCACGCTTGAAAAGCGCCTGGACGCTCGCGCGCGCGCCATCCTGGTGGTCCATCCCAACAATCCCACCGGGTCATTTGTTCGGCGGCGCGAACTTGCTGAGCTTCTCGCCTTCTGCCAGTGGCACGAAATGGCTCTGGTTGCCGACGAGGTCTTTGCCGACTATCCCTTTGGAGCGGATACGCAGCGCGTCGTAAGCCACGCCGCGGTCACGGAAGTGCTCACTTTCACGCTGAGCGGCCTCTCGAAAATCTCCGCCTTGCCGCAGATGAAGCTTGCTTGGCTGGTTGTGAACGGACCTCCCGAAATTCTGCGGAGTGGCTTGGCCCGCCTGGAGATCATCGCCGACACGTACCTCTCCGTGAGTGCGCCCCTGGCGCTGGCATTACCAGGGTTGCTCGAGACGCGTCGAGCGCTTCAGCCACAGATACTGGAACGAGTGACGTCCAATCTTAAGTTGCTCGACGCGCGACTCGCCTCGGGCCAGCCTGTAAGCCGGCTGGTGGTGGAAGGGGGATGGTATGCCATCTTGCGGCTTCCCACGATTCGAACGGATGAGGAGTGGGCGATGGAACTTGCCAACAAAGACAGCGTGCTCGTTCATCCGGGCCATTTCTTCGATTTCAGCTCGGAGGGGAATTTGGTGATAAGCCTATTGACCAAACCGGAGGTCTTTGAAGAAGGGATAGCGAGAATCCTGAAGCGTGTGGCCAGCTCCGCCGAACATGATGCTGAAAAACCCTTGTGAACGTTGTCATTCCGAGCGAAGCGAGGAATCTCGCTCTGAAAACGCGCTACTTGCGAGATTCCTCGTCGCCTGCGGCTCCTCGGAATGACAGGCTGGACGGCTTTTTGAGCATCCTGCTAAGCTTTATCAATGATGAAACGATCCAGGGCGCGAAACGAATTCTCGTCTCCTTGCATTCCCCGACTCCTCGCGGTCGTACTGGTTTGTTTCGCGGTGTTTTCAAGCGGGTGTCGCCGGCGGCCCGCCCCACCCAAGGCCTACGCCGCCTTCGTCGTCAACAACCAGAGTTCGACTCTCGCCGAAGTCAATCTGGCGAAATTCCGCGTGCTGGCAACGGTGGCTGTCGCGGCCCGTCCTGAACGGGTGTTGGTGAGGCCGCAGCGCGAGGAATTATGGGTGGTATCGGCCTCCGGTGAAATCAGCGTAGTAGAGTTCCCCGGGCTGCGGGTTGTGAGGAAGCTGCGCATTGGGGAAGGCGCACGTGACCTTGCCTTTTCACTGCACGGGCAGCGGGCTTTCATCCTCGAGCCGGCAAAAGGACAAATCGTTTTCATCGACTCGGAAAACTACAAGGAGACAACACGCCTCAATCTGGGCACGCCACTCACCGACCTTGCCTTGACGCCCGACGGCAATACGCTGGTGGCCTCTTCCAGCGCAGCGAACCGGCTTTTCTTTGTGAACGCGGACCGTCAGAAGGTGCTTGGTTCCGTCGAAGTCGGCAAAGCTCCTGGTCCAATGGTTATCCTCCCCAATAGCTCCAAGGTCTTCGTTTCTGACACGGAAGAAGGAGCCATATCCGCTGCAGACCTGACCACGCAGCAACTCCTTTCCAACATCGAAATCGGCATTCGGCCCGGCGCCCTGGTCCTCAAGCCGGATGGCGGAGAGCTTTTTATCTTCGAGTATGAAGGGACCAGCATGGTCATCGTGGACACTGACCAGGACAACGTGGAACAGAACTATCCCACTGGCCATAAGCCGGTGGCGGGACTGTTTCAGCAGAACCCGCTCGTCCTTTACATTGCCAACGCCGGTGACGGGTCCGTGATGGCACTGGACGTTCAGAACCGCACCCTGTTGGCGGCGGTACACCTCGGAATCGAGCCCCGCGCCATGGCGCTCACTCCCGACGAACGGTTTCTGGTGGTGGCGGACACCGCCGCCTCGACGCTGGCTGTGCTTCAGACAAACCCCGCCACGCTGCTCACTACGTTCGCCGTTGGGGCTGACCCCGTGGACGTGGTGGTTCCCGGCTGGCTCGTGGAAGGGCAGTGTGACGAGTGACGAGCAGAATTATGAATAGTGAATGGTGAATTGAGGATGCAGAACTTGCTTTGTGCGCCGCGCCCAGGGCCCTGACCGCTGAACTTCTTCAATTCACAATTCAGAATTCATAATCTAAAATTGCCCTGCCCTCAGCAACAACGGTAGTGCGGAAAACCCTGGCGAATAAACAGTCCTTGCCAGGTAATGAGTTCATCGGAGAGTGGAAATATCTCCTGTTCCCTGTTCCCTATTCACGTCCTTACCACTTAATGAGTTCATCGGTGGGTCTGAGAGATATCCAGCCCTCTTGAGGAATCACCTGGAGCGGTAGCTCGTTGGCCCAGATTGAAGCCTGCAAGCGGATTTGCTGGTGTTGCTCGTATCCCAGCAGGCTGTAATCCAAGCGCAGCTCGAAGATCCGGTGGAAGGCCACCTGAAGTCGGTCGCCCGTCGCCAGCGGGACGAGCAGCGGCTCCTCGTCTTTCCACAAATTCACTCCGGCCAGGCCGGTGGGGCCGATCAAGGCGTGGATACGAGCGTGGCTGTTGTCCACCACATTCACTCGAACTTGAAATTCAGGGTGGTCTTTCAGAAATGCCTCAGTGAGATCCAGGCGAAGGAAAAGGGCCTCTGGACTGAACCCGTAGTAAAGCGCATCCCAAACCCTTGCGGCCCCGTGCATGGACCCGGAGCGTGGATCAGGCAGATAGAGGCCGGCGCCCAACCACTCGAAGTAGTTGGTGACCACGCCATCGATGCGCGGCTGGATAAGCCCCGTAGGCGGAACGCGAAATGCTGTGGTGCGCGGGCGCTTGATAGGTTCCGCCAGCTCGTCTGTGGGAGAACCTCCCAGCATCCTGTAAAGGTTACTGAGGTGTGTGCGGAAAAGCAGATCAAAATCTTCGTCGTTCGCGGTGGAGTGTTCCGGACCGAACCACCAGCACCAATCACTGCCCTCGGCAACCCACAACTCCTGTTGTGCGAGCGTGGCATTCTTTTCCTGTGCCTTGCTGCTGTTTTGAGCGTAGAAATCGCGCGCCTCCGAAAGCAGGTCCCAGGCGCGTCTGTCTTCATCCGCTCCAATCCAAACGTCAAAATTGGC